>MPMP01000034.1 GCA_002238565.1 Albidovulum sp. bin36 | reverse complement strand
CCGCTTCGAAGTTCACCACACGCCCAAGCACGGAAGCTGGCTCAACATGGCGGAGATCGAGATCGGCGTTCTGTCCAGGCAGTGCCTGGCCCGGCGCATCCCGGACCGCGAGACGCTCGAGCGCCAGGTCGCCGCCTGGCAGGCGCGGCGCAACGCCGCGGCGACGCCCGTCGATTGGCGATTCAGGACGGAAGACGCTCGAGTAAAGCTGAAGTCGCTTTGCCCAATAATTCCATGTTGAAAGAGTACTAGGCCGCCAGTGGCATTTCGACCTAACGGTCCAAAAGAAGTGTGCTTCTATAGGACTACATTCCTGCACCTCCCCTGCAAAAAAAATTGGGATACGCCCCTTCCGAACAGAACGTTGAAACCGCCAACGGAATCGCAATGGGATCTGGTGCGCTGCGAAGTCAATTTAGAGTTCGCGCAGGCTGGCGAAGCCGGGAAAACGGCGACGATAGAAATATTAGGGAATTATATACGAAAGTCCCATTGAGACTTCGCATTGATTTCACGGGTCGTCGAAGTGGCCAACGCCAACGCTCCTCGCCGTGCAGATGCGCCAATCCCGGACGCCGCGTCATGTCTGCCCCCCTGCAGCGGGGCGGTTCGGCAGGGCCGCAGCCCTACAACTCTGTTGCCGAGATCGGAAAGGCGACGCCTCGCCCTCATGCTCGGTCTTCCCGCCCCGTTTCCACCGCGAGCGCAATCTCGAAATCGAACGATGGGACTTTCGTATATAATTCCCATTGACATCGGTTTCACACCGTGAGAAAACGTTTTCTCAAGATGCCGTTTCCCGGTTTCAGGAGAATTTACCGATTAAGATCGCTTCATCGAGCAATGTCCTGCGTTCACGTCACGCACCCCCCAATTCGGAGGTAGCATGCTGAATTCGAAGATGGTTGAACTGAATCAGCGCCTCGACGCAGCGCTGGAACTCGGGATCGACAAGTGCCTGCGCGATGCTGATCGGTTGGACGGGTTCCCGCACGTGACACGAAACGGTGACTGGCTGGTCAGCGAGCATGGACGCTGGACCGCCGGGTTCTTCGTTGGAATGCTCTGGCTCGCTGGCCTGGTGCGTGGCAGCGAGGAGATTTTCGAGACTGCCGACGCATGGGCCGCACGCCTGTATTCGCGGTCATTTGACCGGACAACTCACGATATGGGCTTCTTGTTCGAGCCAAGCGTGGTTCGCGGCTACAACATCCTTGGCCGCACCGGTCATCGTGCGACCGCCATCCAGGCGGCGCGATCCCTGGCGACCCGGTTCCACTCAAAGGGCGGATACATACCGGCCTGGAGCCCCGAGGAGGACCCATGCTATTTGGGGCTCGCCATCGTTGACACGGTCATGAACCTGTCAATCCTCCTTTGGGCAGGCCGTCAGACAAGTGACGCCGAACTCACCACCGTCGGAAGGCGTTGCGCCGAGACTATTCGGGCACAGCATGTGCGGCCGGACGGCTCGACCTATCACACGGTCAATCACGACAACGAAAGCGGCGCCGTCACGGAGCGAAATACGCATCAGGGAGCTCACTCCGAATCCTGTTGGACCCGCGGTCAGGCGTGGGCGCTCTACGGGTTCGCAAAGGTCGGACGTATGACGGGTTCCGAGGATATGTTGGCGACTGCAAAACAGGTTGCCGACCACTTCCTCGAGCGGCTTGGTGATCGGGCTCTGCCGCCATGGGATTTCGATCGCGACTTTGATGATGAACCCAGGGACTCGGCCGCTGGCGCAATTGCCGCCAGTGGACTTCTCGAGCTTGGTCGGAATTCCGGCGAAAGCGCTTACACGGATGCGGGCCGTCGCATCGTTCTCGGTCTCATCGAGACCTGTGTGGATTTCGCGCGCTTCGAGACCCCCGGTCTGCTCATGCATGGAACAGTGGACTACCCGCGAAACTCAGGCGTCGACGAGTCGATCATATACGGCGATCACTATTTCATGGAGGCTTTAGTCAAGCTGCGGCATCGGCAGCATTGGGATGTACTTGGCTGTTCCTAAGAGCCGCTTGGCTGGAAAGGGCCTGATTAGATGAAGGGGAGTACCACGGACCATGATCGGGAACGTCGCCGTAGGCTCGATTGACGCGGGCCCAACCAGGCGAGAATCGGAGAAGGAAATCTGCGCGTACGGCCTAGATGAAAGACTTGGCCATCTCGCACCTTGCAAGGGTCCGAAGATGCCAGTCGAAGGTTGCGCCGATCGGACGTCAAGCGTCCTCCGATTGGCCGGTCATTGGGGCGCCGACTGATGAACGAGGATCAGAAGATCGACAAGCGGATTCATCCGGATTTTTTCTGCGGCCTGGTCTTGCTGATCATCGGTGGCGGTCTGCTCCTGCACACGGGAAGTGACCGCTACGACTTCGACTTGTTGTTCGGCGATGTGTCGACGGTGTTCTTCCCGAGGATCATCCTGATCCTGTGGATCTTGTTGTCGGCAATCCTGATTGCCAACGGATTGCGGAGGAGGGGACCGCAGCAAGGCCATCAGGGCGTGATGGCAGTCGGATTGACGGGTCTGTTTTCTGTCTTGGCCATGATCATCGCCTCCGCCCTGGCGGTCTGGCTCACCGGCCTGCTGCTTGGCGGTGCGGCGTCAATGATCGCTGTCGGAGCAGCGTTTGGGTATCGGCGATGGGCGATCCTGATCCCGGTAAGTGTCGTGCTTCCTGTTATCGTCAATTTCGCGCTCGGCCACGTGGCGAAAATCAGCGTTCCATCCGGCGTTTTGTGGAACTGACTTCATGTTGGCCCATCTCCCAGACGCGCTTTCCTTGACGTTCTCATGGAATGTCCTGATCGCGCTGCTGGCCGGCAGTATCGTTGGCGTCGTAGTCGGAGTCTTGCCTGGGCTTGGCAGCGCGCTGGGTATGGTCATGGTATTGCCCATCACCTTCGCGCTTGAGCCGGCGGCCGCCATCGCGGTATTGGTCTCGGTCTATGCCTGCTCGATCTATGGTGGATCTGTTTCGGCAATTCTGATCAACGTGCCGGGCACACCGCAATCTGCAGCCACGGTCATGGATGGCTATCCGATGGCCCAGCAGGGCAAGGCTGCCTTGGCGTTGGGCTGGGCGACCATGGGCTCTTTCGTCGGCGGCATGACTTCGCTGGTGCTGCTGGTGCTGGTGGCGCCAGAACTGGCGCGCCTTTCATTGAATTTTGGTCCCATCGAGATCTTCGCGCTGATCCTGTTCGCCATGACCACCATCGCCTGGGTTTCCCGCGGCAGCATGGTCAAGGGCGTGCTGGCCTCACTGATAGGCGTGTTTCTCGGATTTTTCGGGCCGGACGAGATGACCGGCCAGTTGCGATTCGATTTCGACATCTTCGCCCTGTCGGGCGGTTTCGCGCTGGTGCCAGTGCTGATTGGCGTGTTCGCAATTTCTGAAATCCTGATGCAGGCGGCCTGCATGAAGGACGCTTCGGTCCCGATGGTCACCGCGGGCGGGTTCAAATTGGCGCCATGGCGTGAATGGCGAGCCCGCTGGGCGACGATCTTGCGCAGCAGCGGCATTGGTTGCTTCATCGGGATCCTCCCGGGTACCGGTGCCACGGCTGCATCCTTCATCGCTTATGCCGACGCTAAGCGCCGTTCGCCGCGGAGCGCAAATTTCGGACGTGGTGAACCGGAGGGTGTGCTGGCGTCCGAAACCGCGAACAACGCCGTCAGCGGCGGTGCCATGATTCCCATGCTGGCGCTCGGCATTCCCGGCGACGGAGTCGTTGCCATCATGATGGGCGCGTTGACTATCCATGGCATCGTTCCGGGTGTCTTCCTTTTTCACGACCAGCCGACCCTCGTTACCAGCATTTTCGTCCTTTTCTTCCTGGCGAACATCATGATCTTGGTCGTCGGAGCCGCAGGGGCCGGACTCTACGCGAAATTGCTGCGGGCGCCGATATCGCTGCTGATGCCGGCGGTGGCGCTGCTGTCCTTCGTCGGCGCCTACGCGGCGAGAGCAAATCCATTCGATTTCACTGTCGCCATCGTCATGGGAGTCGTGGGATTCCTCCTGCGTCTCAATGGATTCCCGCTGGCGCCGATTGTCATAGGATTCATCCTGGGCGCACCGCTCGAGCGGGCCTTGAGGCAGGGGCTAATTCTGACCGACCAGGATTTCCTGGCCTTCGCCAATCGGCCCATTGCGGCATTCCTGTTCGCATTGACGGCACTGGTTCTGATCCAGCCCTACATCAAGGCGGCATTCCGACGGCAAAAGGGCGGCACGAAATGAAAGTAATGATTGCCGATGCCGCCCGAAATGCTCCACATCGGAGAAACACAGATATCGCGACTCGACGGGGCTCGCCCCAGTCGGGGCGGATACGGCCGACCGGCGGGTTTCGACGCTCGGATCGGCTGCAACCGGATCTGCGCGGTCCGTCGGGGCAACGCAGACGGCACCGTACCACACCTCCTTTCGATCGAAAGGGGCCGGTTGTGGGCGGGATCCAAGACACGGACATAAACCTAGCAACCTGAAAGGAGACTTGAAATGATGAAACGTTTGTTCGGAACGGCCCTGGCGGCCACGATCATCGCTTTTCCGGCGATGGCTGAGTATCCGGAAAAGGATATCGAACTGATCGTACCCTATGGCGCGGGCGGCGGCACAGACACGGCGGCGCGCCTCATTCAGCCACACCTGGAGGCGATTCTGGGTCAAAACCTGATCATCACCAATATGCCGGGCGCCGGCGGCACTGTCGGCGCCACGAACTTCGCGAAGAGCAATGCGGACGGCTACACTCTGGCTTTCTTGCCGGCAGGTACCGCGGTTTACCAGCCGAACCTGCGCGACGTAGCATACGACGAAAACAGTTTCGCTCCGATCTGCATGACAATCAACGATCCGGTTGGCGTATCGGTTGGACCGGATTCGCCCATCGGTTCGCTCGATGACCTGATCGCGGCGGCCAAGGCGGATACCATCTCGGCAGGTACCGCTTCACCGGGCAGCATCCCGCATGTCGGTGCCGTGCTGCTGGAACGCGCCTACGGTGTAAAGCTCAAGAACGTACCCCTCGAAAACAGTGCCAAGATTTCGACCGCAGTCCTCGGTGGCCATGTCGACATGACCGCCGACCTCGTCGGCAATGCCATCAAGTTCGGCCTGAAGCCCCTTGCCGTTCTGGCCGATGAGCGCCTGGATAGTCTGCCCGACGTGCCGACCATAGACGAGCTGGGTGGCCCGCCGATCCGCTTGTCCATCTGGTTCGCTCTGTACGCGCCAGCCGGCACCCCGCAGACAATTGTCGACAAGCTTTCGGAGTCATGCGAGGCGGCGACAAGTCAGAGCGCCTACCAGGATTCAGTCATGGACGCGAACCGTTCGCCGCACTTCATGGGCTCGGCCGACTTGAGTGACTTCTTTCAGCAGGAATTCCAGCGCATAGCCGACCTGTTCATGGAAATCGGACTGAAAAAGTAGTCACGCGGGTTCCCCGAACCTCGCATTGCCGCGCCGAAAGGCGCGGCATTCCTCTTGCTCTGAAAGGGAAATCCGGCTCCCGGTCGCGCAACGGCGTTTCCTTTGCGATTCGGTGTCATTTCTTTTAAGTTGGCGCACCTTTTCCGGGGCAGCTTCGCCCCTGTCCGGACCGGACTGGCACTTGGCTGCGCGGCTTGGTGCCGGCAGGGTTATGCAGACCAGGCGCAGCAGAAGCTCGCGCTCCCTAATCGGGCCGCGAACTGCGCGGCAGGACGGGGTGCCGGCCAGCGGTTGTGGCAGATTCACGTCGACCATCCGGATCGTGCCGAGCACTTCGGTGGCGGCGCGCGGGCGATGTCCTTGCGGGTCAGGAAGAAGGCGATGAACGAGACGAAGATGTGCGCTTCGTTCCGTTCTTGGAATCGATTGGAGATAGTACGGATCGCGAGGCACAATGCCTCACGTCTCGCGTTTTCCGTCTGAATATCGTTCGTTCCTGTCGGACGGGTCACCTTGGTCTGAGCGACCCCGCTGCCTTGTGCGCGGCAATTCTCGACTTCGCACCAATGGCTGTTTTTCTTGCCGCCCATGATGTCTGTTGCAACACACGAACATGAGCAAGGACTCCTTTGCGACAGCCTCCGGATCATGGGGTTTGTCTGTTCGCGGCGTCAAACCTGATTTCAGGACGTCAGGTCCCCAGACACAAGGTGCCGTCCAAGCCGATGCCCGCCAATCCAGTCAAGGCCATCACCGCATCGAATGTGCCGGGGCACTGTCACGCATCCCGCGGCTTGTCCGGTTTGGCCGGTTCGACATGGGGAAACCTCGCTTGGCCCTTGACAAATGTCGTATTTGCACCGCTGCGCACATACTGTTCCTTGGCGTTCGTAAACGGCTGGAAGTCCCATAGATTTGCCGTGGTCTTCGACACGACGTCTTGAATGAACCACTGCCTTTTTTGCGACGCAAGCGCGTCGGTTCGGTACTGTTCCGGGTCCCAGGTCCGGAGCAGTTCATCGTGCAGATCGCACAGTACCGGCTTGTAGGACTCGTCTTCCGCGAGGTTGTTTAATTCTTCGGGATCGGATTCCAGGTCGAACAACAAGGTCGGATCTGTTTCGCAGTAGATGTATTTGTGCTTTCCCTTTCTCACCATGAGGCAGGGTGCATAGGTGCCCTCTGCAGAGTATTCGCAAAACACCGGATCGCTGCGTTCTTCCTCCCCGGCAGTCATCACCGGCAACAAACTGCGACCGACAATCGGCTCGACGTAGTCGGCCGCAGTTCCATCGGAGGCGAAATCGACGAAGGTCGGCAGTAAGTCGAGCAGCGAAACCGGCCGGGATACCCGCCGCTCGGCTCGGGGCATCCCCTTGGGAAGACGCATGATCAACGGCACGCGCACCGAGCCCTCGAGCAGCGACTGCTTGTACCACAGTCCTCTCTCGCCCAACATTTCTCCGTGATCGGAAGCAAAGACCACGAGGGTCTCTTCCAAAATTCCGGCATCTGCGATGGCTGTCATCAACTCGCCGATCTTGTCGTCGACATAGCTCAGCATGCCGTAGTAGGCATGCCTGGCGTTTCGGACGTCTTCTTCCGTCACCGTGTATTCGTCGATATGGAACATGTGATGAAGTCGCCGCGAATGTGCATCCATTTCATCGAGTGAAAGCGGTGCGACTATTGGCATGTCGATTTCGCGGTGATCGTATCGATCCCAATGCTCCCGGCCGGCAACAAAGGGGCTATGTGGCTGCGAAAACGACACGGTCAGGAAGAACGGCTGCAGCTGTGGCCGCCTGGTGAGATCGTAGATCTTCTGGACTGCCTTGTGGGCTACGTCTTCGTCGTAGTCGAGCTGCATGCTTCGGGCGCAGGGACCGGCCTCTAGGACCGTGCGTGGGCTGATCCCGGTCGGCGCCCAAGGGATCTCCGGTGTGCCCGACCGCCAATCGGGGCCCCACCCGAAGTCCGAAGGATAAATATCCGTTGTAAGCCGTTCCACGTATCCGTGGAGTTGGTCCGGCCCCAGGAAATGCATCTTGCCGGACAGGGCTGTGTGATAGCCGAAGTGTCGCAGGTAATGCATGATGGTTGGTGCCGACGCGGGCATTTCGCAACCATGGTCAAAAACCCCTGCCTCGGAGGCCAATCTGCCCGTCAGCATCGAGAAACGCGACGGTGCGCAGATCGGGCTTGCGCAATAGGCCGATTCGAACACCACCCCATCGGCGGCGATTCCGTCCAGATTGGGCGTCTTCACGACCGGATGACCATAGGAGGGCAGGAAGGCCGGATTCACCTGGTCGGCCATGATGAATAGGATGTTGGGTTGCTTGGACATGGTCGCCTCCCTCTTTGGAATCGGCCTTCACCATTATTGAGAAATCGATTTCCTGTCCAATGAATCACGGCGAAGGGAAGAACTGCGGCGCCGGCGCTTCACTGCATGCTCGCAGGTCAGGTCGCCGGAGCGGGTCCGGTGCTCTGCCGCACAACCAGGCGTAGCGGAACGTGCGTGACGATATCCTTGCCGCCCCGAAATAGCGCCAGAGTCGCGTCCGCGGCAGCCTCCCCCATGGACTTGACCGGAACGTTCAGCGTCGTCAGTTCCGGCGTGACGACCTGCGCGACCTCGAGATCGTCGAAACCGACGACCGAGACCTCGTTCGGGATCGCTATTCCCTCGGACTTGCACGTCCGTACTGCTCCGACCGCAAGGACGTCGCTTCCGCAAAACACCGCAGTCGGACGCGGACGGGTCTGCATCAGCGACCGCATCGCGGCCCCGCCGAGGTCGATGTTGTAGGAGGTCTCGATCACCACGATCTCGCTCTCCGGCACGCCGGCGGCGGCAAGAGTCTCCTTGAAGCCGTCCCGCCTGTTCCGGGCGCGGTCGTTGCCCTCGGAGATTCCTGAGATCATCCCAAAGCGACGGTGCCCCAAGTCCAGCAGATACCGACCCGCTATGCCGGCCGCTTCACGGTTGTCGAACCCGATTGCAGCATCGCCGTTCCCGAGTTCCGTCGTATAGGTGAAGATCTGGTGCACGCCCGCCCGGTTCAGGTAGTCCGCCGTCTCCGGACGGTGCTCGGCTCCGACCATCACGACCGCCTCGACACCGCGGGCCACCAGAATGCGCGCCTGCGTCTCTTCCCGCTCAAGGTCGTAACCGCTGGAGTTGATGAGGACCGAGATGCCCGCCTTTTCAAGCTGCAGCTGCAACCCGTCCACCATCCGGGCGTAGATCGCATGATCCAGGGTCGGAACGATGAGCCCGACCAGCCGGGTCTCCTGCGATCGCAACGCCCGCGCCGCGCTGTTGGCGACGTAGCGCAGCTGCGAAGCCGCTTCGAGAACGCGTTCCCTTTCCGCCGCACCGACGGTCGGATGCCCGTTCAGGGCACGCGATGCGGTCGCGATCGAACAGCCGGCCCTATTGGCTACATCCTTGAGACTGACGACACCGGATTGACGAGACGCCGTCTTCATCTGCGGTCCGCAAATTGAGTTGAAAATGAAGCCGACCAGGCTGTCGGAGATCCACGGTGCGATTTCGAGCGAATTTCCATTGCGTCTAATCTTTCTTTCGGCTGTACGAGGTTGCCGGCGCGGATGCGCTGCGATCGAATCCGTCCAGGGCACGATCAGGCCCGATCGCGCCTTTGTCCCTGAGGCCTCTGATCTCGGACTCGTCAAAACCAAGTTCGTGCAGAACCTCGTCCGTTTGCTGACCCGGCGCGGGCGGCGTGTGGCGAAGCGGCGGCACCTTGCGATCATATTTCACCGGGTGAGCCAGCAGACGCACAGGGCCGGCGCGGGGGTCGTCGAATTCGACAATCGACTGATTGAAATCGACCTGGGGATCCGCCAGCAATTCATCGTAGCCCTGAACACGTGCGTACCAGATGCCGTGTTCGGAGAGCGTTTGCTCCCATTCCTCGGTCGTTCGAGTCTTCATGTGTTCGGCAACGCGGGTGTTCACCGCTTCGCGGAGATCGAATTGATCGTCCCGCGTCAACTCAGCGAATCGCGCGTCGTTGAATGCTCTGGCGAGGGTGGCGCCGTCGGACAGCGACATGGTCAGCCAGCCATCGGCGGTCCGGAACACGCCATAGGGCGCCTGATGAAAGCGCGTCGAGATGCCCGATGCGCTTCGGTCCCAAAGCTCGGCGCCATTGAGGTGGTAGTTCAAAGGCTCGGTCTGGAGATCCATGGCCGCTGAAAGAAGGTTGCTGTCGACCTTGCAGCCCCGGCCCGTCCGCTCGCGCCCGAGCAGCGCGGCGAGGACTCCCATCGCACCCAGCGTGGCAGCGTGCTGGTCAACGACCGCTGAGCCGATGGGGATCGGCGGGTCGTCGGCGCGGCCGTTGAGCGTGGTGAGACCGCTGAGGGACTGGATCAGCAGGTCCTGGCCCGGCTTCGCCCGCGACGGGCCATCGGTCCCGAAACCAGTCAGCGAACAATAGACGATTCCCGGGTTGCGCGCCTTGACCGCCTCGTAGGAAAAGCCACGCTTGTCCAGCGTCCCCGGCCGAAAATTCTCCACCAGCACGTCCGCGCTTTCGATCAATCTCCAGAGCGCGTCGGTGCCTTCCTCGGTGCCAAAGTTGATCTCCACGCTGCGCTGGTTGCGTCCGGACAGGAGAAAGAAGACGCTCGTATCGTCCTTCAGGAAGGCCTTCGCGCCAGCCCAGTGGCGCTCGTAGGCACCTCCGATGCGTTCCACCTTTATTACGTCCGCACCGAGGTCGGCGAGGAATTGAACGCAAGAAGGACCTTGAAGATAGTGCGTCAGGCTGATGATCCTGATGCCATCCAGCGGCGCGGTCATGATCCGGGTTCCCGCACGGTGGTGCGCGGCGCGGTGAAGACTGGCGGTCGCTTGGCGAAGAACGCGGCGACGCCCTCCTCGAGGTCGGGTCCGCAGAACACCCGATGGCTGTCGGCAAGCGATCGCTCGGTAGCTTGGTTCGTATCCTGATACTCGGCATCGCGCACTCCAGCGCGGATCAGGCTCAGTGCCAGGGCCGGGCGCCCGGCAAGCACCTTGGCGAGATCGAGCGCCGCCGCCAGCGCCTGCCCCTGCGGCGCCAGCCGGTTCACAAGGCCGATACGGTGCGCTTCCGCGGCATCGATGATGTCACCTGTGTAGAGAAGCTCGTAGGCGTGTGCCGGACCCACGAGGCGCGGCAACCTGAAGACGCCGCCGCTGCCAGGAAAGACCCCGAGCTTGACCTCGGGAAAGCCGATCCGGGCGGTTTCATCCATGAACCTGATGTCGCAAGCCAGTGCGATCTCGGCGCCACCGCCCAGGGTGATGCCATTCAGCGCGGCGATCACCGGAACCGGAAGTCCTTCGATTGCCGTGAATGCTTGATTCTCGCGGGCGAGCTTTTGCGTGACAACATCGTGGCGCACGTCGGCAAATTCGCCAATGTCGGAGCCGGCGCAGAACGCCTTCTCCCCTGCCCCGGTGACGACCAAGGCGCGAATTGAAGGGTCATCCTTGATTTTCCGACACAGAAAGAGAATCCGCTTGATGGTCGCGAGCGTGTTCAGGTTGAGTGGTGGGTTGTTCAGAGTAAGAACCGCGATACCGCGTTCCTCTATCCGCAAGCCGACCAAGCCCTTCTCCGCCATTTCCGGTTTCTACGCTCCATGTGTGCGGGCGCCTGAGAGCTCAACGAGCGGGCTCATGAACGCGATCTCACGATGTGAGAAAACGATTACTGCATATTGGGACCCTTGGCAACCCGGGTGCGCGGCACTGATCGCCCTGCACACGTGGACCGCGGGGCTCCGCTGCGTTTCCTGTAGGAAGACGAAAACGAAGGGAATTATATACGAAAGTCCCATTGAGACTTCGCATTGATTTCACGGGTCGTCGAAGTGGCCAACGCCAACGCTCCTCGCCGTGCAGATGCGCCAATCCCGGACGCCGCGTCATGTCTGCCCCTGCAGCGGGGCGGTTCGGCAGGGCCGCAGCCCTACAACTCTGTTGCCGAGATCGGAAAGGCGACGCCTCGCCCTCATGCTCGGTCTTCCTGCCCCGTTTCCGCCGCGAGCGCAATCTCGAAATCGAACGATGGGACTTTCGTATATAATTCCCAAATATTAAGGCATCCGCCTCGATTCTACGGACTTGCGCGTTGCAAATGCGCTTGGAAAATCGTTCGCCGCCACTGGAATCAATCCAATTGGCCGGCATTCCTCTTTTTTATGCGAGCCATCATGCGATTCTGGGCTTCGACAGTTCCGTCGTGCCAGGTACCCATCCATTTATCGATCGGAAGCATGCCGTCAGCGTAATTTACCTCAAAGTACTTATGATGCAGGTAGTGCGCAAAAGCATGCGTATCGACCGCGCCTTCCTTCCCGGTCTCAATCTTGTCGAATCCGACATGGCCGATAACGGCGCCCGTCCCGCTAATCTGCAAATGGTACAGAACGAGCAAGGGGTGCGACGGAATCAGCACGTGGACAAGAGTTCCGGACCAATAGAGCAAGTGTTCGACTGGGTGCATCGACAACGAGGACCACGGGCTCGGGTTGACCGAATTATGGTGAACCGAATGCACGCGCCTGTACAGCGCCGGAATGTGAATCAGGCGATGAATGCAATAGAAATGAAACTCGTGGAAAAGCGGAAGAACAAGTCCGAATCCGACTAGCCACCACATGCTGTCGCCGAAAGTGGCCCAAGGTCCGAAACCGTTCGCCCACGCCCATAGAAGCATAACTTCATAGGCAGTCCAAATCGGCAAGCCGCTGCCGAACGTGCGTAGCGCATTGTCGATGTTCTGGCTGCCGAAAAAAAAGATTTTCGACGGCTGGTCGGCAGGGAACTTCGCGTTGTACTTGAACCTGCCGCCTTGCCGGCGCTTGACGTACAGACGCAATTCAAGCCCGCCGTAGAGCAGCAGCACCAATGCGGAATTGCGCGCCAGAATGAAGGCGATCCACCCCGCTTCAAGGGATTGCATAGATTCCGGCGAAGGTGTCAGCCAGACCCAGAACACGGCTCCGGCTGCCATGAAAAGAACGTTCCAGGGCAAGAAATAGCTTGGCAGCCATCGCAAGACGCGCATCGGACTCCACGGCCAGTCCAGCAATGGCCCGACCTCGAGGGGCTTGTTCGGAGCCCAGTCGCCCCGCCTGTTGCGATTGCCGTAGTCTTGCTCGTCCATTGGATTCCTCAAACGTTTTCGGATGTGTGGATTTCAAATCTTAGCGTTACGCTTTGCGTTCCCGCGCCAGGCGGCGCATTCTTGGCCTTGACCATGCTCGATACCGCTTCTTTTGCAAATGCCTCCATGGGGTGCGAGATGACCAAGGTCAAAGTTCCGTCGATCAGTCCGGCACGCGTCGCGCTGAACAATTCGTAGCCGACGCTGACGAACCCCTCGGCGAGTTCGCGGTCGCGCAGCGCCGCGAGAGCGCCGGTGATTCCGCCGCCGGATACGTAAAGCCCGCGCATATCCGGGTGTGCCGCGAAAAGCTGTTCAGTCAATTCGCGCGCGACGGCGGAAGACTCGAACGTAGACTGCGGTTCCAGCAGCGTGAAACCCGCGCTGTGCTCTCGGAAATACGAGCGGAAGCCGCTCTCGTTCATCTCCTGGTTGCGGTAGCGATGGTTGCCCACGAGTATACCGATTTTCCCGGGCTTCCTGCAAATCTTGTTGAATGCCCACGCGGCGGTGCGGCCGACCTTCCAGTTGTCGATGCCCACGAATCCGACATTGCCGCGCGCGGACAGGGGGGCGATCAGGCCGAAAACCGGCACGCCGGCGCCTTGCACCGAGTCGATCGCGTCGGACACCAGCGCATGCTGCGCAGCGACCAGCGCCACCGATTCGCATCCTTCGCCCAAGGAGACCAGCCTTGCGGCTACGTTTTCGGGAGAAAGATCGTCCAAGAACTCCAGCGTCAGATTGATCGCGCCGTCCGTATAGCATGTCGCGGCGCGTTCGAAGGCATCTCCCAGATCGCGATAAAATGATCGGTTTTCCTGCTGCAGCAATACTCCGATTCGGTGAGTCTCCCTGTTTTTTCTATTGGAATGCTCGATTGATCCGAGCCCGTAGAATCCGATTCTCTCGGCCGCGTGCAGAACACGCGCCCTCGTTGGCTGCCGAACCGAGGGCGACCCGCCGATAACGCGGTTCACGGTGGAAGGGGAAACTCCCGCGGCTCTAGCCAAGTCGGGTATCGTAGGTCGCCTCGCCATTGCCGTCCAATATCATTTAGTGTCAGAAAATTCAATATTGACACGTAATGATATGAAAAATGTTGTTTCGACTTTGCAAGTTTGACTTGAACGGTGGCAAAACATATGGCGATTTTTATCGGCCGCAGAGCCCGGCGGCATCCGCAGGCGCGGGGCGAGCCGCCATTTTCGCTATACCGGGAGCACGGAATATAAACGATCTGAACTTCGGAACTAGAGGCAGGCGCGACAACCGGTCGCCCGACAAGCCGGTCGAGATTGCGCCATTCTGGATCGGGAAGTTCAACCGGCTCGGAGCGTGGCTGTTCGAATACCTCTGGCCGTGGAACGCGCTTCACATGGCTACGGCCCTTCTCTACTGGTTTCTCGTCGTCCCCGATATCGCTACCATGCAGTCGCTCGGCTGGGGCTGGGGCCTTTGGCTGCTTGCGGTGAATTCGGGCGGCATCTTCGTTTTGTACGGCGCCGTGGAGCTATTCTACTATGTAAAGCGAAAGCAGAAGACGAGATTCAAATTCAACGCGAGATTTCCGTCGGAGCATCCGTCCGACGTGTTCTGGTTCAATAGCCGGAACTTGGACAACTTCCTGCGAAGCTTTCTTTTCGGCGTCCCCATCTGGACGCTGGTCGAGGTGCTGGTTCTCTGGGCGTTTGCCAACGGCATCGGCAACTGGATCGCCTGGGAGGGCCACTGGCCATGGCTCGTAGCGCTTACGCTGCTTGCACCTGCGATTCACGAAGTCCACTTCTTCTTCATTCATAGGCTTGTTCACACGCCGTTTCTTCATAGGCACATGCATTCGGTGCACCTCAATTCCATCAATCCCAGCCCCTGGACATCGCTTTCGATGCGGCCGATCGAGCACCTGCTGCACTTCTCCGAAATGGCCTGGCACATGCTGATTCCATCGAATCCGATCATTGCCCTCTTCAACATGCGCGTCGTCGGATACGGAGCAATCAACGGCCATTTCGGCTTCGAAAAGTTGGAAATTACCGACGTGCGGGCGCTCGACAGCCATGCCTGCGTCCACAATCTGCACCACAAGAGCTTCGAGATGAACTACGCCGCCGACGGCCTTGTTCCTCTCGACAAGTGGATGGGAACCTGCCACGACGGAACCAAGGAATCCGTCGAGCTGCTCATGGCGCGCTTCCGGAAAGAGAAGGAGCGCGCAAGAATGACTTAGCCGGGCGAATGCCAATGCCGCCCGGGAATGAATCACGCGGACAAGTCCGCGAAACGGTCTTGCAGCCGGGAGTTCGCGCCGAAATCATGGAAGCGCGCATCCCTGCAAGAAACGGCCGACAGGCCAATCCAATATATGTCAGCCCGTCGTGCCGGCGGAAAATCCAGGAGGAATAATGACATGAAATTTACTCGAACCATCGCTGCAGGAGCCGCAGCGGCAATGATGTCCGGCGGCGCAATGGCCGCGGATATCGCAGTTATCGCTGGCTCGATCGAGGACGGATTCTTCAATCTGATCAAAAAAGGGGTTGACGACGCGACTCTGGTCGTCGAAGCCAACGGCGGGTCGGTCAATTATCTGCGCACGCAGAACTACGACAATTTCGGCCCGGATCTTGTTCAGCTTATCAACACGGCGGTCAGCCAAAACGTTGACGGCATCGCGATCCCGATCTGGGTGCCGGACAGCCAGGTTCCCGCGCTTCAATCCGCCGCCGAGCAAGGCATCGTCATAATGATGTACAACTCCGGAGCGCCGCACAAGGATGAAGTCAGCGGAATCAACTACTTCGGTTCCGACGAATACGTGGCAGGCGTGGCAGGCGGCGAGTACATGGCTATGAACGGCGCCAAGAAAATAATTTGCCATATCCAGATTCCCGGCGCGGTCAACTTGGAAACGCGCTGCAGCGGAGTTGCCGATGGCGCGGCCAAGCACGGATCCGAAGTCATCCGCCTTCCGCTTCCCGCCAATCTCGACCAGAATGTCACCGGCACGTCCGAAGCGATCAAGGCCGAGCTGCTCAAGGACCCCTCTGTCGACGGCGTGATCACCCTTGCCGCATGGGCCTCCGACGCGGCATCGGTCGGAATCCAGCAGGCCGGAGCCACGGGGCGCGTGCAACTGGGAACATTCGACATGAGTCCCGCCGTTCTCGAGCGGATCAGCCAGGGAACGCAGACCATGGCAATCGATCAGCAGCCCTACCTCCAGGGATTCCTTGCGACTTCGATGCTGGCGGCCCATCTCGACTTCGGCACCGAGCTGCCGACAGATCCGGTTCTGACCGGTCCGGCCATCGTCGACGCTTCGAATATCGAATCGGCGCTCGTGGGCGTCGCGAAGGGCGCTCGCTGAGATAGGCCAGGTTATCGCGCCCGGCGCCGAGAGCGCCGGGCCAGCTTCCCGGAAAGGCGCCTAGGTGGTCTTTCTAGCCGCATGCCGGTAAATTAAGGACCGCTATGGGAATCTTGTCTCTAGACAGTCTGATCAGAAGACCCGAAGCGGGCGCATTTCTGGGAATGGCGTTCGTATTCGCATTCTTTTCCATTTTCGGAGGCGCAACCTTCACCTCGTTCGCAGGCGCGGCGAGCTGGTTCAACGTTGCCGCGAATCTGGGCATAATCGCCATACCGATCGGCTTTTTGATGATAGCCGGCGAATTGGACATCTCTATCGGAGCAATGGTCCCGGCGGCATCCATGTCGATGGGGATAATCTCCGGCTTCTACGATCTTCCTATAATGGTCGGAGTCGCGCTTACCCTCGGATTCGGGGGAATCGTAGGCTGGATCAACGGCATGATCGTCGTTCGGACCGCAGTACCGTCCCTGATCGTAACGCTTGGAACGCTATTCGCCGTCGCGGGGCTAACGCTGTTCATGTCGATCGTCCTGACCGACACCACCGCGGTGTCGCTTGCGGCTCCGGCATGGGCAAAGGCGGTATTCGGAAAATTCTACTTCGGCTCGTATCAGGTTATCATCGCGTGGTGGCTGGGCCTGACCGCGATTTACATCTATTTCCTTCATTTTTCGCCTTGGGGCAATTGGCTCTATGCGATCGGCGGCGACCGCGAGAGCGCTCGCAATGCCGGCATCCCTACCAACAAGTTCACGATCCTTCTCTTCGTGCTGTCGTCCATGAGCGCAGCGTTCGTCGGCCTGTGCCAAACGATCCTGTTCAACTCCGCCCAGGTATCGACGGGGATGTCCTTCATCTTCAATACGATCATCTCCGTGGTGATCGGCGGCGTGCTCCTCACCGGCGGCTTCGGTTCCGTAATCGGAATTTTCTTCGGAACGCTTACATTCGCGATGGTCAACCAGGGGATCTACTACACTGATTTCGACCGCAACCTTTCAAGCCTGATCGTGGGCGTCATGCTGCTTATCGCGGTGCTGATGAACAATACCTTCAGGGAAATGGCTCTTAGGTACTCCGGGCCCAAGCAAGCGAACTGAGTTGGCGCAATGAAAGACAAGACGCCGGTCCTTGAACTCCAGGACATCGACATGAGCTTCGGCCCGATCGACGTCCTCCACGAAATCTCGCTTAAAGTGCAAGAAGGCGAAGTTCTCTGTCTGCTTGGCGACAACGGCGCGGGCAAGTCGACGCTTATCAAAATTCTTTGCGGCGTTTACAAGCCGATCCGGGGCGCGATTCTGATGGACGGCAGCCAGGTCGAATTCAACCGGCCCCGCGACGCCGCGGACCGCGGCATCGCCACGGTCCACCAGTTCGGCGGCACCTTTCCGCTGATGAGCATCGGCCGCTCGTTCTTTGTCGGGGTCGAGCCTACGAAAAAATGGGGTCCATTTACATTTTTCGATCGGAAGAAGGCCAATGAAATCGCCGTGAAGGCGATACAGGACTTCGGAATTACGCGAATCGACGACGGGAACCGCCTGATCGGAGGGCTTTCCGGAGGCGAGCGGCAATCTCTGGCTATCGCCCGCGCCGTGCACTTCGGCGCCCGCGTGCTGATTCTCGACGAGCCGACCGCGGCGCTCGGGGTCAAGCAGGCGGCGCATGTCCTGCGGATCGTGAATGAAGCCAAGCGCCGCGGCTTGGCGGTGGTTTTCATAACGCACCAGGTCTTGCACGCCATGGCCGTGGGAGATCATTTCGCGGTGCTCATTCGGGGGGGCATCGCGGCCGATTTCCGAAAGGGCGACAAGACTCGCGAGGAAATTACGGATCTCATGGCGGGAGGCGAAACAACCGAAGATCTGGAGATCGAATTCGCAATACGCGACGGTCCCGTCGAAGGCCGTCCGCATTCGGCGGCGCCATGAAATTCGAATGGCCGACGCGCTGTCGCGGTCCGACCAAGACATGGCGTTTTACTTGACGCCGGAGCGCGGAAACGCGCTTGTCGGATTTCGCGGAAAACTGCGGCTCGAGTCGTCGCGTTCGAGCCTCCGAGCGCGTGCAACCCGTTTGAACGCGCTGAACAACTGCGGCTGCTAGGAAAGTAGCTTGCATGGATCATTCCGGAACGGGATTCGCCTCCGCATTGCCTCGCTTTCCGGCGATTTCCTCGGCTCGGCGATGACATTTGACGCGTATTCGGCCGCTAGCGGGACTCGAATCGGTCCGCCGATCGACTTTCTTGCCGATCAGGAGCTTCGCAATTGAAACTTGGCTTTGTTTCCGACAGCCTGGGGGGAATGCCGCTTGGAAGGATGCTGGAGACCGCCGCTCGGCTGGGCGTAGGCGGGGTCGAAGTAAATACCGGCGGATGGTCGGCGGCGCCGCATTTCGACCTCGAAAAAATGAAGGCTAGCGCGGATGCCAGAAAGGAATTCGCGAGCGCTTTCGCCGAAAGCGGCCTCGAGGTCATCTGCCTGAACGCCAACGGCAATCCGCTTCACCCGACCGACCCGGCGCAGGGCGAATGCCTGAAGGACACCGTCCGAGTTGCGGGAGAAATGGGCATAGGGACGGTTTGCGCCATGTCCGGCCTTCCCGCAGGCTGCGCCGCGGACTCGGTTCCCAACTGGGTCGCATCGTCCTGGCCGCCGGAGACGCAGGAGATTCTCAAGTTCCAGTGGGAAGCGAAGCTCTTCCCCTTCTGGGCCGAAATCGCTTCGCTCGCGAAGGAATGCGGCATTGAACGCATAGCTCTGGAGATGATCGCCAACCAGTGCGTCTACAACGTGCCGAGCCTGTTGAAGCTTCGCGGCGAAATCGGCTCGGTCGTCGGCGCCAACCTCGACCCGAGCCACCTTTTCTGGATGGGCGCCGACCCTCTCGCCGCGGCCGAGGCGCTCGGCGATGCGATCTACCACGTGCACGCCAAGGATGCGTTGCTGAACGCTCCTGTTCAGGCGACAACGTCGCTTCTGGAGACTGGATCGCTCACGGATATTCCCGCGCGCAGCTGGTCCTACGTTACCTTGGGCGTCGGCCATGGCGAGGACTGGTGGCGGAAGTTCTGCTACCGACTGAAAATGGCCGGGTACGACGGCTGGATTTCGATCGAGCACGAGGATGTTCTTCTGAATTCGCTCGAAGGCCTCGAGACGTCGGTCGAGCTTCTCCGGAGGGTCATGCCGACGGCTCCCCCCGACTTCAAGCCGCAAGAATTTTAAAAGCCCGGATCATGGCACATTGGATAAACGCCTGCGCAGCCGCCGATATCGAAGCCGAAGCCGGTCTTAGATTCGATCACGATGATCGGACCTTCGCAATCTTTCGGAACGATTCGGACGAGTATTTCTGCACGGACGGCCTGTGCACGCACGAAGAAATTCATTTGGCCGACGGCCTGGTGATGGAGAACACGGTCGAGTGCCCGAAGCATTCGAGCATATTCGACTTTTCGACCGGCGAGGTCGAGACTCCTCCCGCCTGCGAGAATCTGCGCACCTACCCCGCCAAGGTCGAAAACGGCCGCGTGTTCGTATTGGTCTGACCGGGTCTTTGCTCGTACGCCCCATCCCGGCGAACGCCTTGCATCGCTCCGCGGCGGAGTCCGGGACGATTTGCGGGCGCGTCGAATTAAATCTCGCGCCTCATCGATCGAATTTAGCCGCACGCATTGCCTGTCCCGCGGTAATGCGAATGTTGGATCCCGCTCGATTCGAGCCTTGGAAAGGCAGAGGCGCGCAAGTCGCCGGACGGATGCCGCCGCGTCTGTCGCCCATAAGCGGCTCCGGGATATCCGCCAGCGATTCGCGCTCGCGCGGAATATGCTGCAAACCGAATTCCCCTGGCCTAGCGCGCCGGTTTTCGCGGAGTCCAAGGACCGCGCCGAATGGATGGCGAAAAACTCGCAGCAAATCGCATCGTTCGCAATTTGAAAAGGAGGCAGGAATTTTAGCGTGTGTCGCAACAGGCCCCTCGTCGAAGGCATTCGAGGCATGAAGGCTCGCGGCGCGAAAACTTCAATGCTGAACGCAACTACGCTGGACGAGGCCGCGGCCGATCGCTATGTTCAGGCGGGGCCGCCCTACGGCGAGTCGGCGGTTACTTGAAAGCGCGGGATTTTGGCGACTCCCCGCGCTTTTTCGGAATAGTTTTCTCGTCTTATTGTCGGGATTCCAGTGCCGCCGCCGGGTTGGCCGTCCGCATTCCATTTATCGGAATAGGGCTGCGCTTCGTACGGTATTCAGTAGTCGCATTGCGACAATTTCATTCCGGTTATTGCCCATGTCGGGCTGGTTCCTTCGTACTTCGCCTGGCCCGGATGGCGAGCTGTCGGCAAATCCGCAAACGAAGCCATCGCGCTTTGGAAGCAAGTTGAGAAGCCGGAGGAAATCGGGGTTTTCGGTTCCGAACTCAAGGTCGCGCCGGATCGCGTCGCCAATTTCCTGACCTAGAATTCGTCGCTGATCATGCTTGGAAAGGGAGTCGGCAAGCATGCCGCCGCTCAAAATCCGTATACCGAGGATGTTTGCGGCTACGGCAAGAATCGAATGCCTCGGCGCGGCAAGGCCTATCGCGATTTCGCGCCGGATCTTGAGCGCATTCAGCGTGAGCGAACGGCGAAATTAAAAAGTTCAAGGCCGACGCGGACAGCGGCGGCTAGCATCGGAAAGTTTCGGAGAGAGGATATCCGAATTCGCTCGGTTTAAAGCCTTCTCGCATTCTGGAACGCGGCCTTCAGCGAAGGCAATTCCATGATCGACTTCTCTCTATGCGCCCGCTTCGGCTTATGGCGGCCGGGGCGGACTCTAGGAATGGAAAATCGATCTAGGGCCCCGTATCCCGCAACGCGGATGCCGGCGACGGGAAGGACCAAATTTCTTTCCTGCGATCGCGCGGCCCGATCGCGGAAAATTCGCGGTCCGTCCGGACGACCGCGGCTGGCCTAGAACGCTCTGAAGGTCATTGTGGTAAGCGATCGCTGAATGCCTTCGATATCGAGAATATGCCGATGTATGTATTGACCGACATCGCGGCCTTCCGGAATGTACAGCTTGATCAGCAAGTCGAAATCGCCGCTTGTCGAATACATCTCCGATACGATTTCGCGCTCAAAAATTCTATCGGCGACCTGGTAGGTTTTTCCGGGATGGCAACGCAGTTGAACAAAAACGCAGGTCATTCCTTGTCTCCTTTTTCACCGGGCCGCTAGGCGCCTGGAATCGCAATCATCGCTCGGCAAGCCGCCGATGCCGGAATTGAAGGCATGCGCGCTCAAATTGCAACCCTGGCCGCGCCGGCGCGAATGTCTTCCCCGGCCGGCTCGCGAATCGCCGCGCGGTCGCGGCGCGCGGCCGCGCTTGCCGGCACGGCGGGAAATAAATTTGAATCCCGCTCCAAGTCGTGCCAGTTTCAAAAGCCGAACGCAAATTATGCTGCAATAGGAGCTTGAATTGCCAAATTCGGCAAGAACGCCGGGCGTAGCGCCGGGTCGGCTACCGCGCGAAACGATTGACGGCCATTTCTCGGATTTGCATCCCGAATTCAGCCGGCACGAGGCCGCCATCGAGGCCGAGCGCTGCTATTTCTGCTACGATGCGCCGTGCATCGACGCTTGCCCGACCGGAATTGACATCCCCCTCTTCATCCGCCAGATCGCCGCGGGGTCTCCCGACGCCGCCGCCATGACGATTTTCGACAGCAATATACTGGGCGGCATGTGCGCGCGAGTGTGCCCGACCGAGACGCTCTGCGAAGAAGCTTGCGTGCGCAACGATGCCGAAGGCAAGCCCGTGGAGATCGGAAGGCTTCAGCGATACGCGACCGACGCCCTCATGGCGACCGGCGAACATCCGTACGAAAGGCAGCCGCCGACGGGCAGGAGAATCGCCGTCGTCGGCTCCGGCCCGGCCGGGCTCGCCTGCGCTCATCGACTAGCGATGAAAGGTCACGATGTCGTTGTTTTCGAGTCCAGGGACAAACCCGGCGGCCTCAACGAGCACGGCATCGCGGCCTACAAGACGGTGGAGAAATTCGCCGAGAGGGAAATCGAATGGCTGACCGCGATAGGCGGGATTACAATCGAATTCGGCAGATCGCTCGGCTCCGACCTGGTACTGGAAGATCTAACTCGGACGTTCGACGCGGTATTTCTGGGCGTCGGCCTGGCCGGAGCCAATGCTTTGGGCATCGGCGGCGAAGATCTTGCAAATGTCGAAAGCGCCGTGGATTTCATTTCCAGGCTGAGGCAATCGGAGGATCTGACCGAATTGCCGGTCGGGAGGGATGTCGTCGTCGTGGGAGGCGGCATGACCGCAATCGACGCGGCGGTTCAATCGAGGCTTTTGGGGGCGGACTCGGCAACGATCGTATACCGGCGCGAACGCGAAAGAATGGGAGCGTCCGAATACGAGCGGAATTTGGCGGCTTCGAAGGGCGTCAAGATCGAAACCAATGCAAGGCCTCTTGAAATCCAAGGTGGCCGCCGAGTGCGCGACATCCGGTTTGAACGCACGCGAACGGGAGCGGATGGCATTGAATCCACCGGCGAGACTTTCAGGATCGATGCGGATCAGGTATTCGTCGCAGTCGGCCAGAAACTTGCAATCGAAGCTTCGCTTGTCGAATTCGAGCGAGGCAAGATCAAGGTCGGCGAAGCCGGGCGCACTTGTCATCCCAGGATATGGGCCGGCGGAGACTGCGCGTCGGAAGGCGACGATCTGACTGTTACCGCGGTCGCGCAGGGGCGCGACGCCGCGGAAGATATCCACAAGTCACTCGCTTAGCTTTTTGCGCCCTCGGCCAAAAGGAGATCACTGATGGCTAGCCTGAATTCGGAATTCCTAGGAATCAAATCGCCCAATCCGTTCTGGCTGGCCTCGGCGCCGCCTACCGACAAGGAATACAACGTGCGGCGCGCCTTTCAGGCCGGATGGGGCGGCGCCGTCTGGAAGACGCTGGGGTTCGACCCGCACATCGTGAATGTAAACGGACCTCGATACGGCGCCGTCTGGACAGGAGACCGGAAGCTCCTGGGCCTCAATAACATCGAACTGATCACCGACAGGCCGCTGCAGACGAATCTCGACGAAATAAAGATAATCAAGCGCGAATTCCCCGACCGCGCGCTTCTGGTCAGCCTCATGGTGCCCTGCGAAGAAGCCCCTTGGAAAAAAATACTCGGTAGAGTCGAGGAGACGGAAGCGGACGGCGTAGAACTGAATTTCGGCTGCCCCCACGGCATGAGCGAACGAGGCATGGGATCGGCGGTCGGCCAGGTCCCCGAGTATATCGAAATGGTTGCCCGATGGGTCAAGTCGAACACTCGGATGCCGGTGCTCGTCAAGCTGACTCCTAACATCACCGATATCAGGTTTCCCGCCCGCGCGGCCAAGGCAGGGGGCGGCGACGGCGTGTCGCTCATCAACACGGTTTCGTCAATCACGGGCGTAAATCTCGATACGTTCAGCCCGGAGCCGACGATCGACGGAAAGGGAACGCACGGCGGCTACTGCGGCCCGGCGATCAAGCCCATCGCGCTCAACATGGTCGCCGAAATCGCCCGCGATCCGGAAACCGCAGGCTTCCCGCTATCGGCAATCGGCGGCATTACGACCTGGCGCGACGCCGCGGAGTTCATTGCCCTAGGCGCCGGAAACGTCCAAATTTGCACGGCGGCGATGACATTCGGTTTCCGGATAATCCACGAGCTGACGGAAGGCCTCCGTCTTTGGATGGAGGAAAAAGGCATCGATGCCATTGACGATTTCCGCGGACGGGCCGTCCCGAACGTGCTGGACTGGCAGTACCTCAATCTCAACTACGTAACGAAGGCGCGCATCGACCAGGACCTGTGCATAAAATGCGGAAGATGCTTCGCGGTCTGCGAAGACACTTCCCATCAGGCCATCCGGATCAACCCGGGCCGCGAATTCGAGGTCATCGACGAAGAGTGCGTCGCCTGCAACCTATGCGTCAATGTCTGCCCGGTCGAGAACTGCATAACGATGGCGGAACTCCAGCCGGGCGAAATAGACGCCCGAACCGGCAGGGTCGTCGAAAAAGAATACTCGAATTGGACGCAGCATCCCAACAATCCGGCCGCGTGCGCCGCCGAATAGCCGGATTCTCGAAAAACATACGGCGTAGCTCGCGAGTTGCCGGACGCATCGCCGACCTTTCACTCGAGCATGCCGGTCAGATCGATTCCGATTCGGCATCTCAGCCACGTTCAGGCTTGAATTCTTCCGCTTTCGGCTTCGTCACCCGAATGGCTGCAAACGCGCCGGCTCGCGTCGGCCGAGGCCAAGGCGGGAGCGGGCATGGCCGCCGCCGCGCCGTCGGCTTGAGCCAGCGTATATCCTCGGCAAGCGACGGGCCCTCGATGCCGTCGACGCGAGCGCGAGCCTGGACTCCACCTCTTTCGCGAGAAGGATCCGACCCTAGGAACAAACGCCGTCCGCATCCGATCAAGACAATTCATTTGAACTT
The DNA here is from genome assembly GCA_002238565.1 of Albidovulum sp. bin36. Classification (GTDB taxonomy): domain Bacteria; phylum Pseudomonadota; class Alphaproteobacteria; order Rhodobacterales; family Rhodobacteraceae; genus JAPPFL01. The sequence continues at coordinate 24,913 of MPMP01000034.1, read as the reverse complement.
CGGCCGAATTTGGGATAGCGGGCGCTGTCGCCGACAACAGTTGGCTGGAATTCGCAAATTGCCCGCAGTTGACGGCAATTCGCATGTGGCGATATGGCATCGCTGATTTTCCGAGGCGGAACGTAGGCAAATGGCAAACCAGGCACGCGAAACGCGCGTTTTTTCCGGAATTCAGCCCAGCGGCGGATTGACGCTTGGGAATTATCTAGGCGCGCTCAAGCGCTTCGTCGCGCTACAGGATTCCGGCACCGAATCCATCTACTGCATCGTCGACCTGCATGCGATCACGGTCTGGCAGGAGCCGAGCGAACTGCGCCTTGCAACCCGGCAGGCCGCGGCGGGATTCATAGCGGCGGGCATCGATCCCGACCGCTCCATTCTTTTCAACCAGTCGCAGGTTCACTCCCATGCCGAGCTTGCATGGCTCTTCAATTGCGTAGCCCGGATGGGATGGCTCGGACGCATGACGCAATTCAAGGACAAGGCCGGGAAAAACCGCGAAAACGCTTCGGTCGGCCTGTTCGCCTACCCCGCGCTCATGGCGGCCGACATCCTCGTCTATCACGCGACGCACGTCCCCGTCGGCGAAGACCAGAAGCAGCATCTGGAGCTTACGCGAGAAATCGCGGGCAAGTTCAACCACGATTACGGGGTTGATTTCTTCCCGATAATCGAACCGGTTATCGAAGGCGCGGCTACGCGAATCATGAGCCTGCGGGACGGCAAGGTCAAAATGTCGAAATCGGACCGGTCGGACATGAGCCGAATAAACCTTACCGACGACGCCGACGCGATCGCAAAAAAAATCCGCCGGGCCAGGACCGACGCGCAACCGCTGCCCGGTACGCTCGACGGGCTGGACGGACGTCCCGAGGCACGAAACCTGATAAACATTTACGCCGCGCTCGACGAGCGGGAACCTCAAGGCGTGGCCGCCGAGTTCGCCGGCCGGCTCTTTTCCGAATTCAAGCCCAGGCTCGCCGACCTCGCGGTAGCGAAGCTCGAGCCGGTCACGTCGGAAATGAACCGGCTGATGGAGGACCAGGCTGAAATCGACCGTATTCTCGGCGACGGCGCGGGCAAGGCCGCCGAACTCGCCGAGCCGATTCTTGCCGATGCCTATGACATAGCCGGCATGATAAGATCGCGGCGTTAGATCTCCATGGCAGGGAAAGGCATTTGGGAATGGTCATAGGAACGGACGTTAAAACGTATTTCGAGGGTCGCTGGCACGACGGCGATTTAATGGTCATGCGAGCCGCCGACCACGGCTCTTGGCTCGGCAGCTCGGTTTTCGACGGCGCTAGGCATTTTGAAGGCGTTGCGCCCGACCTTATGGCGCACTGCCGCCGGCTGAACGATTCGGCGAGGGCGATGGGCATTACGCCCGTGCGCACCGAACAGGAGCTCTACGATATTTCCGTCGAGGGGCTGAAGAGGTTTCCCCCCGGCGCGGCAGTCTATATACGCCCGATGTATTGGGCGCTGGACGGCGGAACCCTCGGCGTGCTGCCCAAGGAGAACGCCACGGGATTCTGCATTTGCCTGGAAGAGCTGCCCATGCCTCCCGCCGGCAGGCCTCTAACGCTGACTCGCACGCAATTCCGCCGACCGGTGCTGGCCGATGCGGTCGTCAACGCGAAAGCCGGATGCCTTTACCCGAACAACGGCAGAATGCTCAGAGAAGCCAACGACAAGGGCTTCGACAACGCGCTCGTCGCCGATGCCTTGGGGAATGTTGCCGAGACCGCCGTATCGAACATCTTCATGACCCGGGACAATGAAGTCTTCACGCCGGTCGCGAATGGCACGTTTCTTGCCGGCATCACCAGGGCGCGGGTGCTGAAATTGCTGAGGGACGAAGGCTTCAGGGTTCACGAGACCGTATTGACTTTCGAAGATTTCGACGATGCCGAGGAGGTATTCACGACCGGCAACATGGCGAAGATTTCGCCGGTCTCCCAATTCGACGACAGGCACTATCAGCTCGGGCGGATTGCGAAGCTTTGCAGAGAGCTTTACTGGGACTGGGCGAAATCGGAAAAATAGCGCTGCCGCCGGCCGGGGCGGCGCCGGAAATCCGCTTGATGCCGAAGGCTCCGGATCGGCGGGGCGGCATTCGACTTTCAAGCCGGTGCGCGGTAGGCTCGAAAGGCGGCCGACCGGCCTCGCCGCGCGGCGAGAATTGATGCGGCTTCGAGACTCAAGGCGTTCGACCGCTCGGCTTCGCGCCGAAGCGCTTCGACGGACCCCTAATCCGAGAATTCGGGCGCTGCGAATGGCCGGCGCTCCGCCGGAGGGCGAAACATGACTGCGATTGCGGCGATCAATCGAAACGAAGACGGAATAAAAACGGCATGCGGCGTTTTGGCGCAGCGTTTCGGCGACAGGCTTGTCACCGGGCGCTCGGTTCGCGAGCAGCACGGGCACACGACGACCTGGATTGCGAACCAGCCTCCCGACGCGGTGATATCGCCGCGCGGCACCGAGGAAGTCGCCATGATCGTATCGATATGCGCCGAGCATGCGACTCCGGTCATTCCATTCGGAACCGGAACTTCGCTCGAAGGCCAGGTCAACGCGCCCGGAGGAGGCGTCTGCATCGATTTTTCCGAGATGAACCGGGTGCTCGAAATCAACGAGGACGACCTGGACTGCATCGTCGAGCCCGGCGTAACCCGAAAGGCGCTGAACGCGGAGCTCCGCGACACCGGTCTGTTTTTTCCCATCGATCCCGGCGCGGACGCCAGCCTCGGCGGCATGGCCTCCACCCGCGCTTCGGGAACGAACGCGGTTCGATACGGAACCATGAAGGACAACGTTCTCGCGCTGGAGGCCGTTATGCCGGACGGCCAGGTCGCGTCCACTGGCAAGCGCGCCAGGAAGAGTTCCGCGGGCTACGACCTGACCAGGCTGCTGATCGGCGCCGAGGGCACGCTCGGCGTCATCACCAAGCTTACGCTCAAGCTGCAGGGCATCCCCGAATCCATCGCGTCGGCCAGCTGCTGCTTCCCGAGCGTGAAGGACGCGTGCGGGGCTGTGATTTCAACGGCTCAATACGGGTTGCCGGTCGCGCGAATAGAACTGCTCGACCAGCTGACCGTAAGGGCCGTAAACGCTTTTTCGAAGCTTGATCTTCCGGAAACGCCGCTGCTTCTTCTCGAGTTCCACGGTAGCGAGGACAGCGTCGCCGAGCAGTCGAGGGAATTCGGCGGGATCGCCGAGTCCTACGGCGGCGAGCGGTTCATCTGGACGGCGAACAGCGAGGAGCGCAACCGGCTTTGGCAGGCTCGCCACGACGCGTATTGGGCGACGCGCCAGCTGCGGCCCGGCGCGAGCATTTTCGTAACCGACATTTGCGTGCCGATTTCCCGGCTCGCCGAATGCGTCCGCGTCGCGCAGGAACGCGCGTCGCGGGACGAATTGCTGGCTCCGATCGTCGGGCATGCGGGCGACGGCAATTTCCACATGTCTCTGCTTGTGGATGAAAACGACGTCCGCGAACTGGGCAGAGCGAAGGAATTCGTCGGCTGGCTTAACGAGCTAGCCATTTCGATGGACGGCACCTGCACCGGCGAGCACGGCGTCGGGCAAGGCAAAATGGCTTATCTGGAGCGAGAGCTCGGAGCGGCGACGCGCTACATGGCATCAATAAAGTCGGCGATCGATCCGTTAAACATAATGAACCCCGGCAAGATCCTGCCGGCCTGAAAAAGCCTCCGCGCCGGCTCGCGGCGCGCTCGCGACGAATTGCCCGTCCCGAAAAATTTTGGGATTGCGCGAGCGCTTGGCGAGAGTTTAATATTTGCGGACGAAGCCGCCCGTCGCGAATGGCGGCGGCGCGCCGCACAATCGGGAAGAAGACCGGATTGAGAAAGTTCTTAGTGATCCTCGACGATAGCCGCGAATGCCTGAACGCCATGCAGTTCGCCGCATTGCGCGCTTCCAAGACCGGCGGCGGAGTCGTGATCATGTCGATTGTTCCGCCCGATGAAATAAGCCACTGGGCGGGAATTGCCGACATCATGCGCGCGGAGGCCCGCGAAAGGATCGAAGCGCATTTCACAGTCTTCGCGACCTGGATGAAGTCAAAGGCCGGCATTGACCCCGAACTGGTCATCCGCGAAGGCGAACCGGTTTCCGAAATCCTCGGCTATATCCGGGAGAATAGCGAAATCGGCATTCTCGTGCTCGGCGCAGGCGGGGCGAGCGACGGCCCCGGACCAATCGTTTCGCATCTCTCGCGATCATCAGGAAACCTGCCCGTGCCGATTACGATCGTTCCCGTGGAGCTTTCGCACGACCGAATAAAGGCCATCACCTAGACGGTTACGCCGGGAATCGCCGCCGAAACCCGATCCCGGCCCGAAATCGAACGCCGCGCTGTACGAGTATATTCAAGGAGTTGAGGTCGACTCGCTGCGCACCGTCGAAGGCAAGGGCCGGAAAAGGGTCCATTGCTTCTACCGGTGGATGAGCGGCGTGCCGATCAGGGACGGCGAGGACGCCCTGAAGGTCAACTGGTTCGAGATCACCGTCGCCTCGCCGTCCGGCAGGCGGCGATACAGCAGCGCGTTCGCCACCGATCTCGAAGTCTGCCGCGATGCCGTCGAGGATCTGGCAAGATGCGCGGGCGAGGTGGAAGGTCGAGAAAAATGCCTCCGGGATCCTGAAAGACAGCTTCAACCTGGAGCGCAACTTCGGCCGCGGCAGGGATGCGCTCGCCGGCCTGCTGGCGATCGTCAACATAATCTCCCCCCGCCCTGATGCTGAACGCCTGCGACCTCCGCTGCGAGGACTGGAAGGCGGCGTGCGCCCGACTCGCCGCGCGGTTTTGAATGCTGGATCACATTCGCACCGTGCTCGTCTACGTCGTGTTCCGGGACTGGAGCGCGCTCCTGCGAGCCATCGCAGCCGCCGACCTTTCCGAAAAGCCGCCCCGGCCGACAACCGCCTCCCCGCAGACAAAACAATCCGCAGTCCCGTTGGAAATCCGCCTAGGCCTACCATGTAGTCGAAAAAAAGGCTGGACAAGGGGATTCAGATGCGGTAGTCGGTCCGCATGGCACAGTCCCAGATCAGCCGCACATTGCGGGACGAGACGGCGGTCGCACGCATAGCGGCGATCCTGTCCCGGGAACAGTTTGAAAGCCGGTCCGCCCTCGGCCGGCGGATCTGCAGGGAGTTTTCCTTCTTCGATGCGGCCGGACGCCCCCGCCTGGCCGGCTGCATGAAGGCGCTTGGCGTTCTGGCCGGGAGCTTTCCGGACATCGTGCTTCCGCCGCCGAAGTCGCCGGCGGTGAGGGGCGGGCCGCGCCTCGTCGAGGCCGGCGTCCCCGAACCCGAGGGGGTGCCGCCGCATCCGGCGCGGATCGAGGGCCTCCGCATCAAGCCGGTGGTGAAGCCCGCCGACCGCGCCTTGTGGAACACGCTGATTGCGCACGAGCACCCGCACGGGATGACGACCTTCGCCGGATGCCAGGTCCGCTATCTCGTCGGATCGTCGCACGGCTGGCTCGGGGCGGCGGGTTTTTCCGCCGCGGCGTTGCGGGTTGCGGCGCGGGACCGCTGGATCGGGTGGGACGACGGGGGACGCCGGTCGCATCTCGAGCGCGTCGTCTGCCTGAGCCGCTTCCTGATCCGGCCCTCGGTGCGTTGTCCGCACCTTGCCAGCCATGTCCTCGGCCGGGTCCTGCGCCGCCTGCCGTCCGACTTCGAGGAGCGCTACGGCTTCCGCCCGTATCTCGTTGAGAGTTTCGCCGACGAGGGGTATGACGGCACCTGCCTGCGGGCGGCGAACTTCCTGTGCGTCGGCAGGACCGGAGGCCGGGGCCGGCAGGACCGGGAGAAGCTGCGGGCGAAGACCGTGAAGACGGTGTTCATGCGGTCTCTGGAGCGTTCCTGGCGGCGCAGGCTCGGCGTTCCGCATGTCGACCATGCGCCCTCGCTTGCGCCGGGCGAGGGGTTGAATTCGCAGGACTGGGCGGCGAACGAGTTTGGAGGGGCACCCTTGGGCGACAAGCGGCTTTCGGCGCGTCTGGTGAGGAGCGCCGGGCTTCTGGCGGCGTATCCCGGGCGGAAGATCAACGCCTCCAGCGACAGCGGCGGCAGCGAGATCACCGGCTTCTACCGGCTGATCGAGGCGCCCGCCGAGTCGGAGATCACGGTTCCGAACATCCTTGCGCCGCATCGCGAGCGCAGCATCCGGCGGATGCGCGGCCAACGGACGGTTCTTGCGATCCAGGACGGCACGGACCTGAACTTCTCCCGCCGCCCCGGCTGCGACGGCCTGCAGGTGATCGGGAAAAATCAGACCAGTGCGACGAGCCTGGGGCTGCATATGCATGCGACGCTGGCGGTGACGGGGACGGGCCTTCCGCTGGGCGTGCTCGGGACGGGTTTCGACCCGGCGGGGACGCGTTCGAAGGAGGAGGAGAGGCGCCGCAAGACGGCGCGGTGGCTCGAGGCCTTCAACGACACCGCCGACGCGGTGCGCGAGATCGGCGGCAGGACGCGAGTGATCTCCGTGTGCGACCGTGAGGCCGACATGTTCGAGATGTTCGATGTGCAGCGCCGCCGTCCGCGGGTCGAGCTTCTGGTGCGCGCCCGGCATGACAGGGCGCTTGGAAAGGGAGGGCCGAAACTGTTCGCTGCGATGAGCGGCGGCACACCCGACGGCATTATTGATGTCGAGATCGAAGGGCTGACGGCGCGGCCGAAATCCAGCCGGAAAAAGGCCCGTCCGGCGCGGCGGAAGCGGCTGGCGGCATGCGAGTTGCGGTTCCGCCGGGTCACGCTTCCGGCGACGGCCGCGGTCCCCGGTGCGGAGCCGATCTCCCTGTACGGGGTCCACATCAAGGAGATCGCCCCGCCCGACGACGAGGACCCGGTGCAGTGGTTCCTGCTGACCACGGTCGAGGTCGGGAGCAAGGACGAGGCTGCGGAAATCGTCGGCTTCTATCTTCAAAGATGGCGCATCGAGGACTACTTTCGCGTCCTGAAGTCCGGCTGTCGCGTCGAGTTCCTGCTGTTCCGCACCGCCGACAGGCTGCAGCGGGCGATTGCGATCAACGCCGTCATCGCGTGGCGCATCATGGTCATGACGCTGCTCGGCCGGGAGGTCCCGGACTGCGAGCCGCAACTGATGTTCACCGATCATGAGCTAGACTTCCTGCGCGACTACGCGACCCGGTACGGCCTGGAGGCGCCGGAGCGTCTCGGCGACGCCGTCCGGCTGGTTGCGCATCTCGGCGGCTATCGCGACCGTCAGCACGACCCGGACCCCGGCAACCAGATCATGTGGCACGGCCAGACACGACTTGCGAGCGCCGCTCTTGGTCATGAAATCGGTCGGGAAGTCGGGTTCAGGGACGGTCGGAAGCATGCATTGCGCGAAGGAGAATAGCGCATTGCTATGTAGATTTGTGTCTACTCGGTAGGCCTAGGCAAAGAGAAAATCGAAATTGAATTGTTAATGAGAATTACTGGCCTCGTGGAAAAAAGGTCACTAGAAGCTGCAGGAAAGAGTATCATTCGCTTGAATCAAAGCACTGGTTCCAGAAATGAGAAAAATCACCGTCAAACAAGATCCGTGAAAAAAAATGCTATCGACAAATAATTGAATAACATCCGCATTGGCACAATGTAAATCTTGATCGACGCTTTAAAATTAAGCATGGAAAGGATCGGAAATGAGCGAAACGCCATTTATCAGCAGTCTCCACTATGCATTGAGCAAAGCCGAGGTGGAAGCCTATCACCGTGACGGTGTAATTGGACCCTACGCGCTGCTGTCCCCCGCAGAGATGGATGAGGCATGGGCCGGGATTGATCGGGAGATTATCGGCCCAGGCGCCACCGACCCCGATCTGGACTATCATGACCGCCATCTAGATCACGGCACCGTGAGCCGAATCTGCCGCCGCCCGGAATTGACCGATCGCGTGGCATCTCTGCTCGGTCCCGACCTGATGATATGGCGCTCGAATTTTCAGGTTAAGCAACCGGCGGCAAGGGCTGTCGGAGATGCGCAAAACTACACGAAGGTACCGTGGCATCAGGATGGCGCATACTACGACCTCCAGCCGCAGGTTTTGGTGTCGGCCTGACACCGCGTATCAGCGTGCCGTTCGTCCGGGTGACCGGCAACCCACGCGGCGCGGGACGCGACCGCGACCGGCACGCACCGGACGAGCTGCGCGAGGTAGCGATGCTGCGCGGCGGCGACTACACCGGCCGGCAGCGGGTCGTTCCCCTCCCCTGAAGTGATCGCTGATGCCTCACGTCGCGGATCTGCTGCAGATGACTGGGCGGTCAATGATGAACTGAAGTCGGATCCGTCGATGCCTCCGCCGCGGCGCCGCACCGCATTGCACGATGCCGGGGCCAAGGGTATTTCGTAAAACGAGTTTCCTGGCGAACAGGGAGCGGACTCGATCCGGATTTACTGCAGCGGCGGTTGCTGCGACACGAAAGGACATTTCCCCGAAGAACTGGAGCTTAAGGACAGGTTCGCCTACGCTCGCACGGGGATGGCCGGACCTGCCTGCAAGTGGCAAGGGGAAAAGAAAGAGCCGGAAAATCTCTAAGAGGAATAATTGGAATTGCTGAACGCGGTCTGTAATATTTGACAAGCATAGGCGATTGCAGTACACTTGAAGCGAAAATGAAGAAGGCCGGTTGATGTTTATACAAACCGAATCGACACCCAATCCCGCGACATTGAAATTCATACCGGGGCAGCCCGTTCTGGAACGAGGCACGGCGGATTTCCCAAAGCCGGAAGCCGCAGGAGAATCGCCGCTGGCGAGCCGGCTGTTCCAGATCGACGGCGTAACAGGCGTATTTTTTGGAACCGACTTCGTAACGGTTACGAAATCCGATAGCTTCCGGTGGGAGCACATGAAGCCGCCGGTGCTCGGCGCGATAATGGAGCACTACCTGTCCGGGCAGCCGGTTATAGAGCCGCGCGACGAACCCGACGGGGCATCCGAGGCGGACAGCGGCCCCGATGCCGAGGTAATTAAGCAAATCAAGGACTTGCTCGATACGCGCGTCAGGCCCGCGGTGGCCCAGGACGGCGGCGACATTGTTTTCCACGGATTTGACAGAGGCATAGTATATCTTCATATGCAAGGCGCTTGCGCCGGATGCCCGTCGTCGACGATTACTCTGAAGATGGGCATTGAAAACCTCCTTCGGCATTATGTTCCAGAGGTCGTAGAGGTTAGGCCGGTTGCCGTCTGACGAGCTTCCCGTTCTAGGATTCGACACTTCGTCCGCATTCTGTTCGGCAGCGATAGTTCGCGGCGGCCAAACGGTCTCGTCGCGCAGCGAGCATATTGGACGAGGCCATGCCGAAAGGCTCTTTCCGTTGATCGAGTCGATTCTAGGCGAATCCGATTTGGACTGGCGAGATCTGGCGGCGATCGGAACCGGCACGGGGCCGGGAAACTTTACGGGAACGAGGATTTCGGTTGCCGCCGCGCGCGGACTTTCGATGTCTCTCGGCATCCCCGCCGTCGGAGTTTCCGGCTTCGACGCGCTGCGATTCGGAAATTCGGAACCGGTTCTGGCGAGCATTGACGCCGGCCGGAACCAGGTATTCCTTCAGAGGCCCGACAGTTCGGAGCCGCGAATCGAAAATCCGGACAGTCTCGACGAATTTTATTGCGACGATGCGCCGGCAGCCGTAGTCGGCCACGAATCGGAACGAATAGCCGCGAGGCTGGGCATCCGGTGTCGCGCGCCCCGATTTCCAACAGCAGTCGCGATCGCGCGCATTGCGGCGCTTCGCATGAATAGCGCCGAGCCCCCGCCCGCGCCGGTCTATATCCGGCGATTTCCGGCGACGCAGCCGGGCGCAGCGCGAAAATCTTGAATTCGGCCATCGCGATGCCGCCGAAATTCGCCAGTCGCGAGAACGGGCTATCGAAATATGCATCACAAATCGACGATTCGCGGCCGCCGCCCGCCAACCGGCGCTTGAAAGTTTCGCGGTTAAGTTGGATTGTCATCGGCGTGTAACAGACTCACCTTGCCGAGCGCGAGTCGTCGGCCGACCGTGTCGGCGAAACGCGCAGGGAGTAGTCAGCAAGGCAATTATTCCGCGAACGGCGCGGCGGGAAGCGGAACGGCGCCGAGAAACTATAGTAACCGGAGATAGAAATGGAAAAACTACACAGCGTTCTGGCAGGCGCCGCCGCACTGTCCCTAGCAGGCTCCGCGGCTGTTGCCGAGCCCGCCATCATTTACGATGTCGGCGGAAAATTCGATAAATCTTTCAACGAGAGCGCGTGGAGCGGCGCCGAAGCCTGGAAGGAGGAGGCCGGCGGCAGCTACCGCGAAATCGAACTCCAGTCCGAAGCGCAGCGCGAGCAGGCCATTCGCAGGCTGGCCGAGGCCGGCAACAATCCGATCGTAATGCCTGGATTTAGCTTCGGAACGTCGCTAAGTACGGTCGCGCCCGAGTTTCCAGACACCAAGTTCGTCATCATCGACATGGTTGTCGACCAGCCAAACGTTCGCTCGGTGCTGTTCAAGGAGCACGAGGGGTCCTACGTCGTCGGAGTCATTGCGGCGATGGCCTCCGAGTCGGGAACGCTGGGATTTGTCGGGGGCATGGATATTCCTCTGATTCGCAAATTCGCCTGCGGATATGTTCAGGGCGTCATGGCTACGAATCCGAATGCGCGGGTCATTCAGAATATGACCGGCACGACGGGAGCCGCGTGGAACGACCCTGTCAAGGGAGCCGAACTGACTCGAGCGCAGATTGCCGAAGGGGCGGATGTCGTCTATCACGCAGCGGGCGGAACCGGCATCGGCGTGCTTCAGGCCGCGGCGGACGCGGGAATCCTCGGGATCGGAGTCGACGCGAATCAAAACTACCTGCAGCCAGGCTCGGTTTTGACGTCCATGGTTAAGCGCGTGGATTCGGCCGTGCATGCCGCGTTTAGCGACGGACCCGAAATGGAGACCGGAATCGTCGAGATAAGCTTCGCCGAAGGCGGAATCGCCTATGCGCTCGACGAGCACAACGCACCGCTCATCTCCGATGAAATCAAGGCGGGCGCAGACTCGGCCATTGAAATGATCCTGGCTGGTGAAATCATGGTGCACAACTACTTTGCAACCGATTCCTGCCCTGACAGCTAGGGAAATTCGGACGTGAATGCGAACGGCAGCGATTTGCGGCGGAACACCGCCGCTCCTGCCATTGAACTGCGCAATATTTCCAAGTCCTTCGGCGCAGTCATAGCGAACCGCGACATATCTCTTTCCGTCGCTCCGGGCACGATTCACGGGATTGTAGGCGAGAACGGAGCCGGCAAGTCGACATTGATGTCGATCCTTTACGGCTTCTATCGGGCGGATGCCGGAGAAATTTTCATCAACGGCGCGCCGACCAAAATCCCCGACAGCAAGGCGGCCATAGCCGCCGGCATCGGCATGGTGCACCAGCATTTCAAGCTGGTTCACAATTTCACCGTCCTGGAGAACGTCGTACTGGGAGCGGAAGACGGGCTGACGCTCCGACCGACGCTGGCGAGAGCGCGCAAGCTCCTGACCGATCTGGCGGACGAATACGAGCTAAATGTCGACCCGAACGCGGTCGTCGAAGATCTTTCCGTGGGCCACCAGCAGCGGGTCGAGATACTCAAGGCGCTTTTCCGGCGCGCCGATATCCTGATTCTCGACGAGCCTACCGGCGTGCTGACCCCGCCCGAAGCGGATCACCTGTTCCGCATTCTTGCAAGTCTCCGGGACGAAGGCAAAACGATTATTCTGATCACCCACAAATTGCGGGAAATCATGGCCGCTACGGACACCGTCAGCGTCATGCGCCGCGGCGAAATGACCGCGACTCTCAAGACGTCCGAGACGAGCCCGGAGCAGCTGGCGGAACTGATGGTCGGCAGAAAAGTCCTGCTGCGGGTCGACAAGAAGCCCGCGGCGCCCGGACCGGCGGTTCTGGAAGTCGACGGCCTCCAAGTCGACGGCGAGCGCGGCGAAACCGCGCTTAAGAACATCTCGTTCACTGTTCGCGCCGGCGAGGTTCTAGGAGTTGCCGGAGTTGCCGGGAACGGGCAGTCCGAGCTGCTCAGGGCGCTCGGCGGCATCTCGCCCGCGAAGGGAACGGTTCGCGTCAATGGAAAGGCGATAGATTTGGCGGGCGCCGATTCCGGCGCCGACGCGCGGCGCCGCAGCGGCATAGCGCATGTTCCCGAAGACAGGCAGTCGCTGGGCCTCGTCATGGAGTTCAAGGCCTGGGAGAATATGGCGTTCGGCTATCACGACGACCCCGCCTTCAGCAGAACGAAATGGCTTCTCGACATAGAAGCGATGCGAAGCCTGACAGGCGTCGCATTGAACAAATACGACGTGCGCCCCGTCGACCCGAATCTCGTCGCCCGGAACTTTTCCGGAGGCAACCAGCAAAAAATCGTTCTCGCCCGCGAAATCGACCGCAATCCCGACCTCCTGATCGTCGGACAGCCCACGAGAGGCGTGGACATCGGCGCGATCGAATTCATTCACCAGCGCGTTCTCGAGCTTCGGGACGCTGGAAAGGCGGTGCTGCTCGTTAGCGTTGAACTCGACGAAATCCTTTCGCTTTCGGACAGGATAGCCGTGATGTTCGCCGGCGAAATCATCGGAACGCGCGACGCGAGCGAAACCGATGAAAAGGAACTAGGGCTGCTCATGGCCGGGATTGCCGGGGAGGCGAGGCCGTGACCGCTCTTCCCAAATGGGCCGATGTCGCGCTGATTCCGGCTATCAACCTGGTGCTGGCGTTTTTCGTCTCCGGCCTGATCGTCATGTGGATTGGCGAAAACCCCCTAGATGCGATGACGGTAATGATCAAGGGATCGATAGGCTCGGCCTACGGCTGGGGCTATACCCTGTATTACGCCACGAACTTCATTTTTACGGGACTCGCCGTCGCCATCGCCTTCCACGCGCGCCTGTTCAACATCGGCGGCGAAGGCCAGGCGGCGATCGGAGGGATCGGCGCGGCGCTGGTCTGCCTGCATTTCGGATGGCCGCACTGGACACTCGCGTTTCCGGCGGCGATCGTCGGCGCGGCGGCATTCGGCGCGGCCTGGGCGGCAATACCCGCCTATCTGCAGGCCAGCCGAGGCAGCCACATCGTCATTACTACGATCATGTTCAATTTCATCGCCTCGGCGCTGCTGGTCTATCTTCTCGTCAACGTCATGAAGGCGCCCGGCCAGATGGCGCCCGAGTCGAGAGGCTTTCCGGCGGAAGCCCATCTTCCGACGGCGCATGAAATGCTTGCCTGGATCGGCGTTTCATTCCCGAGATCGCCTCCCGTCAACGTCAGCCTGCTGATCGCCTTCGCGGCCAGCGCGCTGGTCTGGGTCCTGATCTGGCGCACCAGGCTCGGCTACGCCATCAGGGCCATGGGATGGAGCGAGCCGGCGGCGATCTATGCGGGCATCCGGCCGTTCCGGATCATCATGATCACCATGATGATTTCAGGCGGGCTCGCCGGGCTGATGGCGATCAATACCGTCATGGGCGAGGCGGAGCGGCTGCTGCTGGATCCTGTGCAGGGCGCGGGATTCGTCGGCATCGCGGTCGCGCTCATGGGCCGGTCGCATCCGGTCGGCGTAGTGCTTGCCGCAATTCTGTTCGGCATGCTCTATCAGGGCGGCGTCGAGCTTGAATTCGAAATGCCCGCGGTCAGCCGAGAAATGGTCTTGGTAATCCAGGCTCTGGTGATACTGTTCACGGGCGCACTCGAAAACATGGTTCGCGCGCCGCTCGAACGCATCGCGCTAATGTTCCGATAAGAGGGGCCGATGGACTTCGCTACCGTCCTGCAGCTGCTGGACTCAACACTTCGCCTATCGACGCCTCTGCTTCTGGCCTGCCTCGCCGGATTGTTTTCGGAGCGCGCGGGAATTTTCGACATCGGGCTGGAAGGCAAAATGCTGGCGTCGGCGTTCTTTTCCGCCGCTGTCGCGGCCGCAACCGGCTCGGCGCTTCTCGGGCTGGCCGCAGGAATGTTCGCATCGATGGCCCTAGCGGCTCTTCACGGGCTCGCATCGATAACATTCCGCGGCAACCAGCTGATTTCGGGGGTTGCGATTAATTTCCTAGCCTCCGGCCTTACCGCGCTGATCGGGCAGAACTGGTTCAAGCTCGGCGGACGCACGCCCGCTCTTAGCGGCGACGCCCGGTTCCTTCCCATAGATTTCTATTTTTCCGAAACGCTATCGTCCATCCCGTTCATAGGGCCGATCTACTCCGAATTGCTGTCCGGCCATACGCTCATGGTCTACGTCGCCCTCGCCGCGGTCCCGGCAACTTGGTGGATTCTATTCCGCACCCGGTTCGGCCTGCAGCTCAGAGCTGTAGGCGAGAACCCCGAAGCGGTGGACACCGCGGGCCTATCGGTTACGGCCCTTCGCTATCAAGCGACCCTGATCTGCGGACTGCTATGCGGTCTCGCGGGCGCCTATCTTGCAACCGGCATGGCCGCCGGATTTATTCGCGACATGACGGCGGGCAAGGGATTTATCGCGCTCGCGGCGCTGATATTCGCCAAATGGCGGCCCGGCTACGCTCTTTTAGCGTGCCTTCTGTTCGGATTGCTGGAGGCAGTGGCCATTCGATTTCAGAACATAGACGTCGTCGGCGTCGGCACCGTCCCCGTCCAGTTCATGCAGGCCCTTCCCTATATTCTAACCGTGGTCATTCTAGCGGGATTCATTGGAAAGGCGATTCCGCCCAGGGCGGGCGGCGAGCCGTACGCTAAGGAAAGAGCCTAGGCCGCCGCGCCGCCCGAGGACTATCGAATTTCCGGCCGGCGCAGGGCATTGATTCGCGGCGATAATGCAGCTCGCCAAATTTAGGACGGAAGCGCCGGCGTTCCCGCGCGGCCCGGCGAGTCGACCGGAAGGCGTCCCGACCCCAGATAACTCCGGCTTTCCGCGAACTTGCAGAGAACGGGATTTTCGAGATCTCGAGTGGCAAGGCAACGGGTCGCGTCGTCGTACGGACCCGGAAGGTGCCGTTCCCTCGATTCTCGCCGTACCGGTCTGGAAGGTTGCCTTCGGCATCGAATCTCGGCCCGTCGCCGGGCAGGAAACGGAATTTAAAGAGGCGGGACACTACCGAATCGCCGCGCTTTCTTTCCGCCGTCGGCGCGCCCGCGGCCCCGAGATGCGTGAAATCCATATTGTCGCAATATCGACATCGAACCCATGGGATGGCCGCCCGTATCGGATATTTCCGGACAACAGGAATTCTAAAGCCGCCTCGGACGCATTGAGAGCGTAGCCGGCGCCGATTCAATTTTTTTTCGCGCAATTGCACGGATTGGAAATTTACGGACTCGCAGTCGCGCCGCTTTACGTGATAAGCGAACAGCCGAAATTCTCGGACTGGCGCATGCAAATCTACCTCCCGATCGCGGAAGTATCCGTCAACGCATTCTTGCTGCTCGGACTTGGCGGACTTGTGGGACTTCTTTCCGGCATGTTCGGCGTGGGAGGCGGATTTCTGATGACTCCGCTACTTCTCTTCATCGGCATTCCTCCGCCCGTGGCTGTTGCGACCGAAGCGAATCAAATCATGGCATCGTCGTTCTCCGGCGTGCTCGCGCATCTCAGGCGGAAGACGGTCGACTTCCAGATGGGAGGAGTTCTCCTGATCGGGGGCTTGGCCGGCGCCGCGGCGGGCGTATTGATATTCAAGGAATTGAGAGAGCTGGGGCAAGTCGACCTTCTAGTTAGGCTTAGCTATGTCGTCTTGCTCGGATTCATCGGAACGCTCATGTTCATTGAGAGCTTGCGAGCGGTAAATCGCTCTAGAAAGCACATAATTCCGCCGAAGCGGCGGCACATAGGCTGGATTCACGGCCTTCCGTTCAAAATCCGGTTTCGCGCGTCGACGCTGTATATCAGCGCGATTCCGCCGATCATCATTGGGGTGGCGGTCGGGCTTCTTTCGGCCATAATGGGAATTGGCGGCGGATTCATTCTTGTGCCGGCGATGATCTACCTTCTCGGAATGCCGACGAAGGTCGTAATCGGAACTTCCCTATTCCAGATAATTTTCGTCACCGGCTTTACCACCGTCATGCATGCGACGACCAACTATTCGGTCGACATGGCTCTGGCCGTTACGCTGCTGACGGGCGGCGTGGTCGGCGCCCAGATAGGCGCGCGCCTGGCCATAAGGATGAAAGCGGAAATTCTCAGGGTCCTCCTGTCGGTAATCGTCCTCGCGGTCTGCGCGAAGCTTGCGACGGACCTTTTGCTGGAGCCCGCCGAACCGTTTTCAATCGCATACGGCTTGCTATGATTATTCGCATTTTGATCCTTTTCGCGGCTATCGCGACATTTCAGCAGGCGAACGCCAACGAATCCGTCGTCGCGGCGCTGAGCCAGAACCGCGTCTCGATCACGGCG
Source organism: Albidovulum sp. bin36 (assembly GCA_002238565.1). GTDB lineage: Bacteria > Pseudomonadota > Alphaproteobacteria > Rhodobacterales > Rhodobacteraceae > JAPPFL01. The sequence goes on along the minus strand of MPMP01000034.1, from coordinate 8,468 downwards.
AATTTCGACGGTTCGGAAATTCTCGTCTACGGAGCGATAAAGCGCGACGAGCCGCTCCCCGAAGCCAGCGCCCTTCATGTCATAATCTCGGTCGTCGGACCGCTTGCGCCGGTGCTGGTGCGAAGAAAGCTCTACAAGTTCGGAATTTGGGTCAACGCCGACTCCGCAAGAATCGGGCAGGCGCCGACATTCCACGCAGTGGCGACAACAGGGGATCTGGAAAAGATCCTCTCCGAATCCGAGGACCTGCTGCATGAAGTCAGCGTCGACCAGATCATAGAAGCCGTCGGCAAGCCCGCCAACAGCGAAGATTCCGAAATCTTCAGGGAAGCGCTTATTCGACTGCGCACGGAGGAAGGGCTGTATTCCGGATTTCCAGTGCCCGTCGAATTCGCCGAGGAGACTCTATTCAGCACAAGATTCGCCCTGCCGGCCAATCTCGTCGAAGGCGATTATTCGGTTCGAATCTTTCTGACCAGGGACGGCGCGGTGATCGACGACCACGAGCAGACGATTTTCGTGCGGAAAGTCGGGCTGGAGCGCTGGATCTACAATCTGGCCCATGACGAGCCGCTCGCCTACGGCTTGCTATCGCTTCTTATCGCCGTTGCCGCCGGGTGGTGCGCGTCGACGGTCTTCAGGTTTGTCATGAAGGCCTGACCAGGGCCTTTAGGATTGCCGGCGGCAATTCACCCGCCGCCGGCGAGAGCGTCCGAAAGCGCGAGCTTTCGGCTATCGATTCGGATACGCTTCCAGGCTTGCCTCCACGGCGTCGTCCAAAGTCCTAATTCCGGTTGCAGGCACGGACACCAGGACGGCCATGTTGCCCGGGCTGTGCTCGTTCCGCATCATTTTCATGTGAGCGTCCGGTATCTGCTCCCAAGGGAATACTTCGGACATGCACGGGTCCAGGCGCCGCTCGATCATGAGCTGATTGGCCTGGCTCGCCTGCTGGAGATTCGCGAAATGGGAACCCTGTATGCGTTTCTGGTGCATCCAGACATAGCGCGCGTCCATTGTTAGATTGTATCCCGACGTACCCGCGCAGATGACGACCATGCCGCCTCTCTTGACTACGAAGGTCGAAACCGGAAACGTCGCCTCGCCCGGATGCTCGAATACGATATCCACATTGTTGCCTTTGCCGGTGATGTCCCAGATGGCCTTTCCGAAATTGCGGACCTCCTTGAACCAATCGCGGTACTCCGGGGAATTGACTTGCGGCAATTTGCCCCAGCAGTTGAAATTCTTGCGGTTGATTACGCCCTTGGCGCCTAGATCGAGTACGAAATCCCGCTTGCTTTCGTCGGAAATCACCCCGATGGCGTTCGCGCCCGCCGTATTGATCAATTGAATCGCGAAGGATCCGAGCCCGCCGGACGCGCCCCACACCAGCACGTTCTGGCCGGGCCGCAGCACATTCGGACGGTGCCCGAACAGCATTCTGTAGGCGGTCGCAAGCGTCAGCGTGTAGCATGCGCTTTCCTCCCAGGTCAGGTGCCTGGGCCGCCGCATGAGCTGCTGCGCCTGCACCCTGGTAAACTGGGCGAAGGAGCCGTCGGGAGTTTCGTACCCCCAGATGCGCTGGGAGGGAGAAAACATCGGGTCGCCGCCGTTGCAGTGCTCGTCGTCGCCATCGTCCTGGTTGCAATGAACCACGACTTCGTCGCCCACCTTCCATCGCTTGACTTTTTCGCCGACCGCCCAGACGATTCCCGAAGCGTCGGACCCGGCAACGTGATAGTCCGCGCGGTGAACGTCGAAGGTCGAGATCGGCTGCCCGAGCGCGGCCCAGATGCCGTTATAGTTCACCCCCGCGGCCATTACGAATACCAGGACTTCATGGCTGTCGATCTCGGGGACGTCGACCACCTCGGCCCGCATCGCCTGCGCGGGCTCGCCGTGCCTCTCCCTTCGAATCGCCCACGCGTACATGCGTTCCGGCACGTGCCCGACTTGCGGGATTTCGCCAATTTCGTAAAGCTGCTTTCGGGGCCGCCGACTGTCGTCCGCGGCCGCTGACTGCAATTCGACATCCATTCTCTGCACTCCCGGCTTCCATTCCGCCGCCGCCCTCGCATGGTCGGGCGCGATCGGCTAGGATCGCTTCCTAGACTTATCAATGCTGCACTGCAATAATTTACTTGCGCGGTCCCGCATTTAAGCGGGGTACCGAGCCATTGATAAATGGGACGGCGAATCCGGAGGCCCGATTTTTGGCGCTGCTGCGACGCAGCATGTTGAATGCGCCGCGCTCGCCCGCTATTGTTTCAGCCTTGCAAGGGTCGGCGAAAGGATGCGCGCGCATGGAAACCACCGCTCGAGACAAGCCTTGGCTGTTCAGGACCTACGCGGGCCATTCTTCGGCGGCGGAGTCCAACAAGCTATTCCGCTCCAACCTCGCGAAAGGCCAGACCGGGCTTTCGGTGGCGTTCGATCTTCCCACGCAGACCGGCTACGACAGCGACCATACCGCCGCCTCCGGCGAAGTCGGCAAGGTCGGCGTGCCGATTTGCCATCTCGGCGACATGCGGGCTCTTTTCGGGGGAATCCCGCTGGAGAAGTCGAATACGTCGATGACGATAAATGCGACGGCTCCGTGGCTGCTGGCCCTATATGTCGCTCTCGCAAGGGAGCAGCAGGCGGATTGCCTTAAGCTCAGGGGCACCGTGCAAAACGACATCGTGAAGGAATACCTTAGCCGGGGCACCTACATCTGCCCTCCGGAACCTTCGCTCAGGCTCGTTGCCGACGTCGCGTCCTACTGCTACGCCAACATGCCGAAATGGAACCCGACGAACGTATGCTCCTATCACCTCCAGGAAGCCGGGGCGACGCCTGAACAGGAACTCGCATATGCGCTGGCAACGGCTATCGCGGTGCTCGACGATATTCGCAAGCGGGTTCCCGAAGGCGATTTTCCGGCGCTGGCGGGAAGAATTTCGTTTTTCGTAAACGCGGGAATCCGCTTCGTCGCGGAAATGTGCAAGATGCGCGCTTTCGTCGAATTATGGGACGAAATCTGCAAGACTCGATACGGCATCGACGACGCGAAGCTCCGTCGCTTCCGATACGGCGTCCAGGTCAACAGCCTTGGCCTAACCGAGCAGCAGCCGGAGAACAACGTGTACCGAATCCTGCTGGAAATGCTCGCCGTCACGCTGTCCAGAAATGCGCGGGCCCGCGCGGTTCAGCTTCCGGCGTGGAACGAGGCTCTAGGCCTCCCGCGGCCCTGGGATCAGCAATGGTCGCTGCGAATGCAGCAAATCCTCGCGTACGAAACGGACTTGCTGGAATACGGCGACCTGTTCGACGGGAACGCCGCCGTCAAGTCGAAGGTCGAAGAGCTCAAGGACGGCGCGCGAGCGGAGCTGTCGACGATAGAGGCGATGGGCGGCGCCGTTTCAGCGATCGGATATATGAAATCCCGACTGGTCGAATCGAACGCGGAGCGCGTCAAGCGCATCGAATCCGGCCATCAGGCCGTTGTCGGGGTGAACATGTTCAGGGACGGAGAAAATTCGCCGCTCGACATGGGCGAAGATTCAATCGTCGTGGTCGACAGGAAGGCGGAAACCGACCAGATCGAGAATTTGAAACGATGGCGAGCTTCGCGCGACGACGCGGCCGTAGGAGCCGCTCTTGCGAAAGTCAGAGAGGCCGCGGCCGCCGGTACCAACATAATGCCGCCGTCGGTCGAAGCCGCCGAAGCCGGAGCGACCACGGGCGAATGGGGAGCGGTCGTCCGGGACGTGTTCGGCGAATACCGATCCCCGACCGGCGTGGGCCGCGCACCCTCCAACTATACCGAAGGCCTCGAAGACATCAGAACGGCCGTGGACTCGGTTTCGAGCCGCCTAGGGCGGCGGCTAAAGCTGCTGATCGCAAAGCCCGGGCTGGACGGTCATTCCAACGGCGCGGAGCAGATCGCCTACCGGGCGAGGGATTGCGGTATCGATGTCGCGTACGAGGGCATTCGATTGACGGTTGATGAAATCGTTGCTTCGGCAAAAGCCGAGAATCCACATCTAATAGGCGTTTCCATTCTTTCCGGGTCGCACCTATCCCTCGTCGTGCAATTGATTGAAAAGCTCCGATCGGAGGGACTTGGCCATATCCCCGTGGTCGTTGGCGGGATCATCCCCGAAACCGATGCCGAAAGATTGAAGTCATTCGGCGCGACGGCGGTTTTTTCGCCGAAGGATTTCGATTTGAACGGCATTATGCTGGATCTCGTCGCCATCGCCGAGCCTCGCGGCATCGCCGCCGAATGAAAGAGGTCCGGGCGCCTCGCTCGAAACCGGTCGCGGTCGATTTCATCCGGCCCTATGCGGATACTTCCGTCCAGCGCCGCTCCCGCGACGATCGGCGTATCGCGTCAACCGCTAGCTGGATCCGATACGCTTCCCGGAAATCGGGAAAGGCGTCCCCGCTCTCGACAATTGCGCGAATCAAGCGCGAAACCTCGATTACTTTGAGATCGTTGAATCCAAGCTGATGCCCCGGCGCGGGACAGAAGCGACCGTAGGGCGGATGCTCCGGCCCGGCTTCGATAAGCGTATATCCGTTCAGCCTGCGGCTTTGCCGGCGCCGCCACACCCGGAGTTCGTTCATTCGCTCCTGCGTGAACACGATCGAGCCGTTGCTTCCCGTGATCTCGAACGAAAGATCCATGGTCTTGCCGCTAGCGGCCCAGTTCGCCTCGATGAACCCGACCGCGCCGCTATCGAATCTCACATGCGAATACGCGACATCGTCAACTTCGACAGGCATCTGGTTCCGGGATCCTTCCGATGCCGGGCGCATTGGATGAATTGTCTTCAAATGACCGCTAACTTCGATAATCGGACCGACAAGGTAGCGGGCCATGGCGATGATATGGCTGCCCAAATCAGCCAGCGCGCCGCCGCCGGCCGGATCGGTGCGGAACGTGTGCGGAGAATCGCCGCTCGACATGTAGTCTTCCGCATGCCGCCCGCGAAAGCACGTGACATCGCCGATCTCACCGCTTTCAACGAGGTCGCGAGCTAACACTATCAGCGGATTGCTCAGGAAATTGAATCCGACAAGCGTCGTGGCGTTCGCTTTCTCGGCGGCCGCCGTCATTCGCTTCGCCGCTTCGCCGTCGACGGCAAGCGGCTTTTCGCAATAGACCGGTTTTCCATTGTCGATCGCTAGCATGGCGATCGGCTCGTGCAGCGAATTCGGCGCGGTGATCGCCACCACGCCGATGTCCGGGTCCGCTGCAAGTTTACGCCAGTCGCCGGTCGAACGCTTGAAGCCGAGTTCGCGCGCATTTTTTTCGGCGAGAGCTTCGTCCGCGTCCGCGAGCATTTCCAGATCGATTTCCGCCGGAAGATCGAAAATTCCTCCCGCCGAGCGAAATGCGTTCGCATGGCAGCGTCCCATGAAGCCGGCGCCCACCAACCCGACTCGCAGCCTAGGCTTATTCCGCATAGATCAACTCCCCTTGCGCGCTTGCGCCGGGCCGACCGGCTCGGTCGCCGGCGCCGCGCTCGAAATAATTTGGCGCCGAAGCGTTAAACGAAATTTCCGGGGAATGGTAGAAGCATTCGCGAACGCGGCGCCGAAGCTTCGGCGGGCCGCAACGTACTATCCGATGGCGAATCGTCGCCTTGGCGGACTCAAGGTTCCACGCGGCTTTGATTTATGCGCATTGCACAGGAAACCGGCGCAATTCGAAATTCATCGAGCGTTTTTGGCTTCGTCGTAGGCTTTAACGATTAAACTCGCTCTTTGAGCAACCTGGTCAGCGGACCAGCCGGGCTTGTACAAGGCCGATCCGATGCCGAACCCGTCCGCGCCGGATGCCAGCCATTCGCTAAACTGCTCGTGATTGGCGCCGCCGACGGCATACATGTCCGGTCCAGGCCCTAGGACGGTTCGAATAGCGGACATTCCGTCGTATCCCAGCAGCGAAGCCGGAAACATTTTTAGCCCGTCCGCTCCGCATCTCAAGGCGTTAAAGCATTCCGTGGCCGTAAACACGCCGGGGTAGGATGAAAGGCCTAATTCCTTGGTGCGTCGTATTACGGCTTGGTTGCAGTCCGGCGATACGATAAACGCGGCTCCGGCCTCAGCGGCCAATTCCACATCGCGCTCGCTTAGCACGGTTCCTGCGCCGATTTCGCCCCTTCCGGCGAGCTGCCCCCGCATAGTTTTGATCGAATCGAGAGCTCCTGGCGAATCCAGGGTAACTTCGACGCGCAAAATTCCGGCATCAAGAATCGCTCCGGCGGCATAGGTCGCCTCGGAGGTCTCTATTCCCCTAAGAATGGCAATGATCTTGCGAGTCACGATTTAAGCCTGCTTTTGGACAGCCAAGAAACAATCGCTTCGGTTCCCGCTGCGGACCGCGGAAGCAGCGCATAGTTCCGCTTGCCCCGGAAACCGTCCCGGCGGATGCCGAGCACATCAACATTCTCCATGGCGACTTCAATGCCCTTGTCGTGGACATTCTTGTCCTCATCGCTTCACGCCTTCAGGCCGGTACTGGCGGTTGTCGCCCGGACGGCGAACCCGGTCCGCGCTTGCCGACTCCGACCGGCCATCCAGATCTCGCATCCCGCGGCCGATGGTCGAGCGGGCAATCCCCGTTGCCTCCGAGACCGTCTCGATTCCGCCGCGGCCCGAATCCGCCGGGGTTTCTCGTCAAGATACGGCGAAACGAGTCCGTAGTTGAATTTGACAGCGATAAACGATGTGCTTGAGGCTTCCATGAGGAGGTAATAGCGCACCGGGCCGGCAACTGGAATCCCTGCCGTCGAACAATTTCCCTGCACTAGCCGAATTCGTTTCTAATATTTCTGGACGATCCCCAAAGCAACCGGCCGGAAACGCGCGACGAGCCGCAGGTCCCGGCATCGATTTGCGACCTGTGCGCATCAAGGCCGCGCCCGATCTCATCGCGGCCGGCCTAGGAGGGCACGTGGCGCTTCGAGCATTTGCTGGCGTTCAAGCAGGTCGTGGGCCGCTACGACTTCGCCGAGGAGCAGATCGCCGAGTGCGAGCGGGCGATCATGTCGCAACTGGTCGCGCCGGAGCCGACGGAGCACGACGGCGACGGCAGGGCCGGAGATATCCGCCGCCCTTCGCGGGAGAGGCGCGGCGCGCTTCGCTGGAGCGCGTCATGGGGGTCGACCTCACGGCGATACCGACCATCGGGCTGGAGGCGGTTCTGGTCATCGCCACCGAAGTGGGCCCGGATCTGTCGGCGTATCCGGACTGCTACCATTTCTCCTCCTGACTTCCGCCTTGCGCCAGGCATCGCTCCCGCCTGGCCCGCCTCGACAAGGCGAAGGCGATAAAGGCGACCGCCCGCGAGCTGCCGCGGTTGATCAGGATCATGATCGGCCGCGGCCAGGGCCTATGTCGAAAGGGGCGTCGCGGCTTTCGAGGAGCAGAGAAGGAAGCGCAAGATCGCCTATCTCAAGCGCACCGCGAAGGCTCTGGTTCTCCAGGTCGTCGCGCCCGCGGCCAGAGCGCGGAAGGAATCAGCGGTTTGACGGGCGTTGCAAAGGAGAAATCGGCAACGCGATTGGTATCTTCCGAGTCAAGATTTTCGCGAATCATTCGGAGCTTTGGTGACAGGCGGCGGATTTAGTTCGAGTTCATGTTTTTTCGCGACTTCGGGAATCAGATTTACAGATCGCCGCATCGCATTAACCGGAAATTCAAAATTTGGAGTATCTCGCTTAACCGAATGCCATTGCTCCGCGACCTAGCGACGATCATCAGCCTGATGGCTGCGACAAACCGGAACCGGCCTGAAGATGCACCGCGACGTGGACAGGAATTCCTACGCGGCGTGCATCAAGATCAATAAGGAGGCGCTTGACGCGCTCGGCATCCGCCGGGACGAATTCGGGGCGAGTGGAACTACGCGCCGCTGTCCCGGACCACGGACGGAACCGAAGCGATTATATCTTGACAGCCCTTCAAGCGATTCCCAATCAGGGCTGGTGGAGCCAAGGGGATTTGAACCCCTGACCTCTTGAATGCCATTCAAGCGCTCTCCCAACTGAGCTATGGCCCCTGAACCGATGAGCGCGCAGCTCGCCGAATCCTGACCTGATAGCGAACTTACCGGCTTTTCGCAAGCGGATTTGCCGAATTGGGTGGAAACCAATTCGCTTGAAAAGGCGGTGCGGCAAAGTTCGCTATAGAAGACCTCCGCTCCTGGGAATTGATCCTCGCGAGACTTTCGACTATGATAGCCTGCGTTGGCGCGGAAGGAATCGACCGGAGAACGCGGTCGACGTCGCGCTCGGCAGCGAGCGGGAGAAATTGTTATGGCAAGAAAAAGCAAAAAGGCGGGCGGCCGCCTTCCGAAAGCCGTAGAGTTTCTGGCGGACCTTACCGAAGAGGAGGCGGCGGCGCACTCGCCGGTTGTTCTGCTGAAGCGGGACGACGGCGGCTACGCGCGGTACTGGCGCGAAGGCGGCCAA
>MPMP01000184.1 GCA_002238565.1 Albidovulum sp. bin36 | reverse complement strand
TTCGGTACTCGACGCCGCCGTCGCGACTGTTGAGCGCGTGCGCCGTCGCTACGTCCTCGACGGCCTCGAAGCCGCCCTAGGCCGCCGCCCGCAGACGAACCGCAAGCCGCGCAAGCTGGACGGCGAGCGGCTGGTGGAGCTGGAGGTCGTGGACAGCACCTCGCACGAGACGGTCCGCCAGGTTTTAAAAAAACAGCATCAAGCCCTGGCTGAAGGAGTGCTCGCGCAGTCCTCCGAATGAGAACGAGGACTTTGCCTTCGAGGACGTGCTCAAGTTCGACCACCGCGACTTCGACGACGGTACCGTTCCGGTTTGCATGGACGAGTCGAGCAAGCAGCTGACCAGGGAGGCCCGCGCGCCGCTGCCGACAAGCCCCGGCCAACCGGCCATCTACGATTTCGAATGCGAGCACAACGCCGCGGCGTTGCCCGTCGACTGGCGGTTCAGGACAGAGGACGCTCGCGTGAAGCTGAAGACGCTTTACCCAACGATACTATGTTGAAAGAGTACTAGCTCCACGAGGCAGCTAACCTAAACGTGACGCAACGAGATTTCATCTTTTGCGGCGCCGCCGCGTGTCCCGCCCTGACATCCGTGAGAGCAAATGTCAAATCCCGGCTCAGCCCCCCTCGAGGTACACTGCAATACGATCGCGCAAGCATCGCAATTCGGGACACAATTGAAACAACAAACGCAGGTTTCCTAGTGACTTGGACATCATCAGATCCCTGCCACCCCCTGGCCTGCGAGGGTCACCATGTACGCGGAGAAGAGGCGTGAAGACTTCTTCCTTCATCCGCGGATGCTGTCGGACCTCATCCCACGCTTCCGGTATGTCGTTGCGGAACCCGGCGCAAGCGAAAATTTCTACCTCAGGGTGCGCTACACAGCACATCAACGTGCCGCAACCTTGCCCCGCCACATGAGCTTCCAAGTTCCGCATGGCGTCCCTGCCGGCTTTGTCGGAATCCGGGAAAAATAGCCAAAGATCCATGAATCCGTAGTTGACGCACAGCGCATCGCGGATCGTCCTTACAGCTTGGTCAAATCCGCGCACTCGCGGTTGGGTTAGCACGCTCACTCTCGCTCTCGGTCGTCCGACATCCCGCATGAGCGCTCGCACTAAAGGTCTCAGAATGTGGCCGTTTTGTAGTGGGTCTTCGGGTATGACCAACACGGAAAAGCTCATGATGCCATTTCCAGCCACCCCTCCGAGAACAACGCTGAGGCTGGCTTCTTCTTAACGGCATCCAGGAAATGCGGTATATCGGTCAAGGAACAGATCTTCGATTCACCCGTCGATTCATCCCGCCTGCAAAGGAATGTGGTCTTGTAGTCTTCCTCCCGAAGCCAGTCTAGAACCGTAGCCGAGTGAGTTGTCGCCATGACCTGCATGTCTCTGTGCTCCGCCTGGCTTCGCAACAGCTCCAACAGAATTTTCACACGACTCGCGTGAATACCGTTCTCAATCTCCTCGATAGTGATGATGCTCGGCATGTCTGCCTGAAAGAACGCTGCGGTTATTGCCGCGAACCGCAGCGTACCGTCGCTCAGGACCGGTGCCGGGCACTCCCTTCCATTCTCCCGAAGCATAAACATTGGCTCGCCTATCGCTCCCGACAATGTGCCGACATCGTCAATCTCCTCCGGCCGAAGCTGGCGCAGCCAAGACAAATAGGCATCCTTGGCTTGCTGGTTTTCACAAATTGTTTTGACAAGGGCTGCGAAGTTCTCACCGTGATTACCCATCCGTTGGGCTGAAGTGAATTTGGAGTAGTTTCGTAGTACTTGCGGTGAAAGCTCCAAGCGCTGTGTGCCCGAGAACAACTTTGCCACTGAGCTGCAGACGTGTGCCTGCGGAAGCAAAACATACCGAGGGTCTTCGGGCGAGATTTGCGATTCGTGTACATTCTCGGTCGCATCGTCTATACTCTGGGAGCTCGGGATGCCCACTAGCCCAGCATATCCACGGTCGGTAACAATATGCGGAAGGCGAGGACTAGGCTCCATCGACGCAAAACCGAAGGAACCACCACCTATCTGCACCTCCTCTTGTGTTACAATTCCCTTAACCGATGGCAAAAATGCGATCCGGTATATCCAGTCCGACGGAAAGGGCGCCCAATCAATTGGGAGACATTCCGTCACCGTACCATGTGCGGTAATTGCTACTTCGGCTTCCACGCTGCCGAAACAGGCATGCGCACTTCCTCCCCGAATTCCATCCCATACTTCGCTCGTTGCACCCTTCGGCTTTCCATTAAGAATCTCATTGACCGTGAATCCGTTGCCGACACCCTCCAGGAACCGGAGTGCTTCCAGGAAGTTCGACTTTCCGCTGGCGTTCGTACCGATGAACAGATTTACATGCCCCAACGACAGGTCCACCTTGAATAGACTCTTGAAGTGCTCGATGACGATGCGGTCGATCACGTTCAGCTCCTCACGGTCGCGACCCGCAATCCCTTGTTGCTGCGGAATTGATGACGGCCTGTCGCTTTGTCTACATCACCAAACGGATCTCTTGCTTCGTGTATCTGACCCGAGAGGTCATTAAGAGACCAGTGCGTGCCAGTCTTTCCGCGACCATCGACTGGCGCGACCGGACCTGTGTATTCCGTTAATGCGTAGTCGCATTTTCCCGCCCTCGGCAAATGCCTATCATTAGAATGACCTTTGCGAACGCCACTTCGTGCGACCCCGCAACGTTTGTGCGGCAATAATACGAAGCCCAGTTGAAGCGACGCATTGATCACAGCGACTCCAACATCTGCAAGCCTTGTAAATTCAATGCTATTTCTGTCGGTTGCAGGTTTTGCTTCGGCCCTGAACGCCGACGAACTAATGGCAATTATCCGACCGGTGCCGACGGCAATCCCCTTGCTCACGAGCTGCTCACTGCGCATCATGGGTTGAGTTCTCCTTGCGATGTCGAGACTCAAGGACAATCAGTACTTCCGCAGTACCAGTCCTGTCGCAAATACTCGCATCTACCTCACATAACCCAACCGTTGCCCGGAAGCCAGTCCTAACTGGGCACTTCACAATGCCATTGGACCTCGCATTCGTCTCGAACCGCAGCACGGCCAACTCTTGCTTCCGCCATTCCGGCTCGCTACGTCTGCGGACAAACATTAGATCTTCCCCCACGTCCCGGCTTCCAAGAACACTGGAAAGAAGCTTCGTTGCCTCCTCAGTTTGATAACGTCATTGACACCAATCGTATGCGGCTTCCTTCGCTCCCCGCCCGCCGGAGTCAAGACTTCTAGATCCGGATTCTCGATGATCGCACCGTGTACGTCCTCGGCGTGCGCCAGCGTAGCGTTGTATATGCTTTCGTAGAAGTCCACTACTGGAATCGCATCTCCCGACTCGGAGACCAACCGAGGAATGTCTCCCAAGAGTTGCTCCTTCGCAGATGATCGACCATCATCATCGAACAGGTAGAGCATGCTTTCATTATGTCTCGGATCGTAGTGCAACATGTTCAACCCGGACCGGCCGAAGTGAGCCTGCAAGGTCGCATTGTCGTGGAGAACGTTGTTGTAAACCTGGCTCGCCCTGTATCAGTAATTCTCATTATCAATTCATTTTCGATTTTCTCCTTGCTGGAGCGGATTTTCAACGGGACTGCGGATTGTTTTGTCTGCGGAGAGGCGGTCGCCGGTCAGGGCGGCTTTTCGGGAAGGTCGGC
>MPMP01000033.1 GCA_002238565.1 Albidovulum sp. bin36 | reverse complement strand
AAGGAACCGTATTGGGGATTAACAGTTTCGATCAATGGGGCGTTGAGGCCGGCAAGGAAATTGCGCGATCATTGCTGCCCGCAGTCGCCGGTCGCGCCGACGCGGCCGGCCTGGCCGGATCGACCCGTCTTCTGATTGACTACATAGCAATGAATCGTCGTTGACATCGAGGCCGCATAGCGAGCCGCACTCATCCCGAAGCCAAATTTAGGTCTGGCTTTTCAAGTCGCCGTTTTATTAATCCCACATGGAGATTCTGAACGCTTTTGACGGCGAGCCCGAGCCGGGCGAGGTCGCGGTTCGCCAGGTGATCGGTGCCGGGGAACAGCGCCGCTGGGACGCGCTGGCCGGGGAGCATCACTATCTTCCGTTCCACAGCCTTTTCGGCAAGTCGCTTCGGCACGTGGCGGTTTGGGGCGAGGTCTGGCCGGCCCTTCTGGGCTGGACGGCGGGCGCCTTCAAGGTCGGCGCGCTGGCGGCGGAACGGGCAGCCGAAGGAGATCAACATGCGCGAACTTGAAGCCGGAGCGCGGGAGAAGCTGCGCTGCGAGCAGGCGGCGCCCGAATGGCGGACCGGCGCGAAGGGCGAGCCGATGCCGGCCGAGGACTTGCGCAGCCTGCACAACTATCTGCAGACCATCCCCGACTTTCGCAAGAAGCGCGGCCAGCGCTGCGGCATCGCCTGCTACATGGCGATCATGATCGCCGCCCGGCTGAGCGGCTACCGCGGCATTGCGGCCTTCGGCGAATACGCCGCCCGCCTAGACGAAGAGCAGCTCAGGGCCGTCGGCGGGTTCCGGAGTCCGAGCCGGCAGCGCTTCACGGCCCCGGCAGTCTCGACCTTCCACTACGTTCTGTCCTCCATGCCGCCAGACGCGCTGGAGACGGCTCTGCGCGAGTGGATCGAGCAGTTCAGCGAGGCCGGCGCGCCGGTCGCCCTCGACGGCAAGGACGCGCGCGGAGCCTCGAGGCGGATCGAGGGCGAACGGCGGATGATGGTGGCCGCCGTCGAGCACGGCAGCGGCCTGGTCCTCGGGCAGGTGCAGGTCGGCTCGAAAACCAACGAGATCCCGGCCGGGCGCCAGCTGTCGCAGGATCTCGACCTGAAGGGACGAGTGGTCGCCCTCGACGCCCTGCACGCGCAGCGGGAGACCGCCCGCTGCCTGGTCGAGAGCTGCCGGGCCGACTGCGTCGCTGCCTCGGTGAAGGACAACCAGCCGACCATCCGCAAGAATCTCGAAGATCTAGACTGGGCCGGCGCGGGCTGGAGCGAGGACAAGTTCGACAAGGGGCACGGCCGCCTCGAAACGCGACGCTGCGCCGTCTTCGACCTCTCCGACCAGAAATGGAACGAGACGTGCAAGCTGAAAGGGCGCAAGCAGGCGTTCCGGATCGAAAGGACCCGCCACGTTCGAAAAACCGGAAAGACAAGCCGCGAGACCGTCTACGGACCGACCTCGCTCGGCGCCGACAAGGCCGGTCCCGACGCGATGCCGAGCCTTGCAGGAAATCACTGGCGCATCGAGAACCGCCTGCACTACGCAACCGACTTCACCTGCGATGAAGACCGCTGCCGCGCTCGGGTTCGCCACCTACCGCGCAACCTGGCCTGCCCGGGCAACGCCGCCATTTCCATCATCCGGCTGAAGGCGAGTTCAAATACTTTCCCGAAGCCAACCGCCACTGCGCCGCGAAAACCCAGAACGCCCTCGACGCGGTGCTGAACGCCTCGCGCCGCCAGCCTCTCCCGGCCGGCGACCGCAAAGCGGAACACGGCGGACGCGCCTATTTTGCCCGAAGCCGGCCTTCGCCGCCCAAATCCCTTTGGGCTATTGCCTCTATTCGGCTCGCGCCGCCGAATTCTCCGAACGAACGCGCCGCCGGAGCCGCTCCGCTTCCACCGGATCGAAATTTCGACAGGCGCTGCAAATGCGCCTCTGGCATTTGCAGGTCTGTTCGCCTCGACTCTTGACTAGGCCTGCGAGGAAAAATGTCGCTTCTTTTCGAATCGGAAACTTGCATGCCAAGGCGCGTATCAAATCAAATGTTGCGTTGCCGGAGAAAAATTCAGTTTCGGAACGAAAATTAAATAGAATTTACTTTTGCGGGGTCGTGCCGCCTCTCTGCTTGTTCTTGCAATGCTGAATTCTCCTGCTCGATGCCGAGCGCGGCGCCGACCGTATCCCCGGTCGCTTCCGTCCGCGCCTGGGCGAACCGTCATGCTCAAGAGTCTCGCTAGGAGCAATTCCAAGGAGCGGCGGGCCTCTCCGAAGAAACTTTCCCATGTCGTGTTGGAAGCATTTTTGGAATACTACCCTCTGCTCCAAGAAGAGCTGCGCTGCCGAAATCCAGCGAATGCGGATTCGCGATTTCGGTTGCCGGCGCGTTTACCTGTCAAAATGCAAGCGGCGAGCAAATGCCTGGTCTCGACAAGGCGCATACTTTGACCCCGGCGGCTCCATGCCGGCATATACCGACAGAACATGCGCCCGCGCGCGACTGCGGCGGATTCAAGCTCGACCGGAAGCGACTCAGCGAAAATCGATCGAAACCAGGCCCGCGACAACTCGAAAGAATTTTCAGACGCGACAATCAAGGCTGTTAATCCGCGAGGTCCGTGTTAGAAAGAGCGCCGACAAGCGCCGACGCTACTTGCAGCAAATACGCGGAAGGCTGGTCGGGCGGGCGCGAAATTCTCGATTACTTCGGCAATTTGGAAATTTGACCGGACGATTCCCCGGGTTCGTCCCTGAGACCTCGCGATGCCAGGGCGACGGGCTTGATCGCGAAAGCCTGGAGTCCATCGCATGCCGGAACAAACCGCAGTCGAATCCGCCACGGTCCATTGGATCGTCTTTCCGCGAAACGCCGCGAAGCTTCGACGCGTCGTGCTTCGAAGCGGAAACCGGGGACTTCTCCTCCAGTTCGACGGCAGCGAGGAAGGATCGAGAATCCGCGAGCGCGCACTGGAATTCGGATTCGTCGAAGCCGGGAAAAGCGGCGCGCTCAAGCTGTTTCCGCAGGTAGCGGGGAATTTCAACTTTTCGCCCGGGCTGCTAGCGGACCGACTTGGCGGAAGTGTCGTCGAGATCCCGCGGCCTCAATGGAAAGCGGCGCCGTGGACGATAGACTACGGCGCGAGGATGCAGGCCAATCCGGGACCCGATGTTGCGTCCGCGGAATCGCTCGGCTTGAATTCGCGGGGAGAAGAGGTCTTCCGCGATTCGGACCATCGCTACAGAAAGATCGAGCGGGAAGGCCGCCACAGTTTCGAACGGGAATCGCCAGACGCGAATCCCGCTCTATTCTTAAGGGCCAAAAATCGAGACGGGCTTGAATTGATCGCGGCCGGCCTCGTGCAGATGGCGACGCGAGGCACGCTGTCCGGGGATACGCTCTCCAGCGTCGCGGAATACGCGCTGGAAAACTGCGAAGAGAAAGGCTTATCGCCGGGCATCGCCATCCACGATCTGCGCGTGCACATGTATCGCCAGATCGCGTCGATCGCGATCAATGACCAGGGTTCGCGCCAGAACTTCCACAGGGCGATGCGGACGGCCGAAAACGCGGCGGGCGCGATGCGCCAGGACGGCGCCGAATCGGAGTTCCAGCCGTCGATCGCGCTCGCAGTCTTTCTGCGGCGGCTTGCGCGGGAAGCGAAGGAAGTCGACTTCTCCGGCGGCGAATTCCTGGAAGCGGCGGCGCCGAGCCTGCGGAACAATATCGACCCGTCCTTCCAGCTTCATGATTTGACGGCGGTTCCCGCCGAGTCGCTAACAGAACGAATAGGCCTCGTTCTTGGCCGCCGCTCGGCGGACGGCCTGAGCAATTTCATGTTCACCGGCTCCCCCGGCGGAGAAGCCGAAGACGCCCTGCGGCATGCGATAGGCAAAATTTACGCGATCGAATCCATTGCCGAGATTTCGCCCGTGGCGGCATCGGGGCGGCAAGAGGGCAGATTCATTACTTTCTATGTCGTGGGGCAGCGAAGGCCCGCGCCGGAGCCAAGCCTTCCTCAAGCCGCGCTGCGAACTTTCCAAGTCGTAACGAATGCGGATTTCGACAGCCTTCATCTTGAAATTCTCCGTTCCAGGCAGAGAATCCGGAAGTGGCACCTTGATATTGCCGACGAGGAACTCCTCGCCGACGACGACCGAAGGGAAAACGAGCGGCAGAGGCCTTACGTTCCGCTTTCAAAGGCGACTCCGTCCTTTACGATGGTGCCCAAGGCGCTCGAGGGGGCCACGGCAAAATCCCTCCGGCGGGCGTCTATCGAAGCGGATGCCGTCGGAGGCGTTGACGGAGCCCTTAGCGGAGCGCTGGGGATCGCAGCCGACCAGTTGTCGGATATTCTGACATCCGAACAGGTCGACGCGGTATCCATGTGGCAGGCGGCTAGGGCTAGGGACCGCGGGTTCCTGCTAGCCGACCAGACGGGCATCGGCAAAGGACGAAGCCTGGCGGCGATGGCGAGGCTGCAGCTCCGCAGCGGCGGAAAAGTGCTTTATTTCACGGAGAGCGCGGATGTAAATGTCATCGACGTTTGGCGCGATCTGCTCGCCGTCGGCGCGGACCGGGAAGCGAAGCCTTGCGTACTTGCGACAAGGCCGGTGGAATTGTTCGCGAAGGAACCGCCGCGTGGAACTGAAAGCGGCGCAAAAGCCGTCGACGCGCCGTACAGAACGGAAAGCTCGGCTTCGCGAAACAGGATTTTCTCCGCCGGAACCTGGCCCGAAGACCGAAATTTAGTGCTGACGACCTATAGCCAGTTCAATTCGAAATCCAATGAAAAAATCACCTGGCTCCGCGAGGCCGTCGACGACAGCGCGCTGGTCGTGCTCGACGAAGCCCACAACGCCGTCAATCCGATGTCCAACACCGGCAAGGCCATACGCGAGCTGATCGAAAACGTTGGCCGAAGCAATGTCGTATTCGCAACGGCGACGCCCTTGCGAAACCCTGCCGGCGCGGATTTATACCGCCCTCTTCTGCCTAATACCGAAGGCAGCAGGCTGGACGAGATTTTCTCATGCCTTTCGTCCGGCGGCGAGACCGCGCAGGAAAGCTTCACGACCATGCTTGCGGAGGACGGCGTATTCCTCCGCAGGGACCATGATCTTTCGCATGTGGACTACCAGGTTCGTCTGCCCGGAGACTCGCGCATGGCCGCGTATCAGGACTTGATGGACCGGATGTCCCCGGTCGTCGAGCAAATGCTCGACATTTCGATTCGCGTCGGCCGCATGGTTGGGCAGCGGCAAGCGCGCATGTTCCATGCCATGATCGAGAACGGCGTCGAGCCGAACGCCGCGCGGGCGCGCACCAACGCGGCCAATCAGTATTCGGGCCACGGCGGGCCGATCCCGCGCCTTGCCCGAACCATGATCAACGCGACAAAGGTCGATCAGGTCGTCGAAGAGGCCCTCGCCGAATTCCGCGAAGGGCGCAAGCCTGTCATAACGTTTCATTCCACCGGCGCGGGACTCTTCAACGAGCAGGCCCGGCTGGCCGACGATGAAGGATTTCTACCCGGCGACAGGCGCCTGACCCTCGCCGACCAGATATGGCGCGTCGCCGAAAGCGTGTTCCGGATCAAGGTCGACGGCGAGGCGGCGGATGCGCGGGAAATTAATGAAACCGTTGCAGAAATGGCTGAAACCCTTAGCCGGAACATTGCGGAAATTCCCGACGGCCTGCTGGCGTCGCCGGTCGACGGGGTCATTGAAGGACTGCGGAAAAGCGGACTGCTTGTCGGAGAGATTTCGGGCCGCGTTCATTGCTATAGAGACGGCAGAATAGAACGGCGAGGCGGCACGGACCGCCGATCCACCATAGACGCTTTCAACAACGGCGGATTGGATGCCCTGATATTCAATGTAGCGGGCGCGACCGGAGCATCCTACCATGCGTCGCCGCTGTTCCAGGACAGGCGCCCGAGGTCTCTGATCGAAATGGAGACGCCGACCGATATAATCAAATACGTCCAGTCGCAGGGACGCGTGAACCGATACGGTCAGGTGGCTAGGCCCAGGGTTGTTTCGGTCATGACCGGCCTGACGCCGGAAATGCGCATTCTGCAGCAGCGCAACAGCAAGCTGCGCATGATGGGCGCTAGCATCGACGGCAACAGATCGCATCCTCTTCTAGTCGACGAGGTGCCAGATCTGCTCAACCATTTGGGCGATCAAGCCACGGCGCAGGTGCTGGAAGTTCGGCCCGACTTTGCGCGCCGTCTCGGATTTTCGGATTTGTTGTCCGGCGAACTGGACCACGGCCATGCTTCGGAATTATCGGACCACGGTTCATGGACCGATTCCGGAGCCTCTCGAAAGTCCATTCTTTCACTCGCCAATCGCGTGCTCTGCAGATCTCTCGTGCTTTCGGCTTCCGAACAGTCGGAACTAGTGAATTTGGTGCAGATGGAATTCGAAGCTATTTCCGAGGAACTCGACAGCCGGAACGCGAATCCGCTTCGACCCAAGGAGCTCGACGGCGAGATTGAATTCGATGCGACGACGCTCTATTCGGGGATCGAAACCGACGACGAGCAACGATCCGCGTTTCTGGCTCCTCTCTATATTTCGACCGGCACGCATAGATTCAGCGAAGCTCCCATTAGCGCGGATCAGCTGGTGCAACTGGTGCAAAGGGCGAAAGTCCGGGACGGAAGCGACGGTTTCGCAAGCCGAGCGGAACCTCTGGAAAACCAAATGAGCACGCTCCTTCGCGACGCTGTAAGGCCGGGCACGTCGATCGAGCAGGCGCTTGCGAGCCCTGGCGAGCAGTCCGCCCGCTTCCGGCACCGCATGACGAGGCTCAAGAACCTTGCGCGCCTGCTTCGCGATGCAATTCCGGGACGGAAAATCGAATATGTCGAAAACGCCGGAATCGGTCCTGTTTCGGGAACAATAACCCGGGTTTCGGCGAAGGAAGCTCAATACGCCTCCCTGCCGCAGTCCTACCACCTTGAGTTCGTTCGCCCGGGTTTCAGCAAGCCCTTTAAGATCTCGTTCCAAAGGCTTGTCGCCCTTCCGAAGGAAAGCATCGTGTTCAGCGAAGGACTGGAACACGGTCCTAACCAGCGGCACCTGGCCGAATTCGGAGAGCAGCTAGCAATGGAGATTAGATATCCGGTTCAGGTGCTGACGGGGAACCACCTCACTGCAATAGCCGAGGCCAATAGATACAGTCTTGGATCCATGTCTCTGTTTCGCGACAGTTCAAGCCGCGTTCACCGAGGAATCGTCGTCAACCGAAGCAAGCTGGACTTAACCATGCTTCCCGCCATAGTTCCGTCGGGACGCGTCGCAGCAGCATTGGCGCTGAAGTCCCTGAACGAGGACATTCGCGAATCAGTCTACCTTTGGACGGGAGAAAGAGCATTCCCGGAAATGCTGTTCGTAGTCGGCTCCCAATCCAAGAGCGGCAAGCGCGGCCTCTTGTTTCGCGCTCCGAAATTCAGGAACGGGGCCGAAAACGTACTGAAATCGAATCCAATGCTTTGCGATGCGCTGTTCGGCTGCGCTCCCGAAGATGTTCAAGCGAGGCTTATTCGCAGGACTGGGCCGCTATACTTTCCCGAAAATCAATCGAGGATTTCAGCGGCGTTCCATAGTCTCGACGGGATTCGACTATATGCGGACGGTAAGCACCGTAACGTCGTCAACGAACTTATTAGGGACATCGAGGCGCTGAATGCGGTTGATGCGATTCCGCCTTCCCCGGCTCAGGAAGCGACTATGAATCCAGGAGTCGAATTGGCCGCTTCGCCGGTCTGAACTCGAAGCCCAATCGCCCGGATGCCCGGGCCGCGCGGCTTCGGCGGTTGTTTCGGCGATATTGCGGTGATTCTCGCCGCTAGGGGATTTTGCGCGCCGCGACTCCGTAAAAGTTTGCAATTGGAGCAACAGGCCGCCCATCGGCATTAATTTAGGACTCGGCGAGTTCAAGGAAAAAATTCCCGGCGTTGCCGAGGCTCGGGACAACAACTCGCCTCTCGAAGGCGAACCGCCCATTAACGAGTCGTGCCGGTCTGCGCATTGAAAGTCTCGAATCCGCGACTTTTTCGGCAAGACTCTAGAGCGCGGCATGATCGCCCAGATCTCAGGAAACCGTTCTGCTGCTGCCGGGGAACGGCCTCCGATAGCTGGACGGAGGTCGGAGCGGATGCCGTCGGGGTCGCCCAGAGCCTGATCGCTACCTGCCGGCTGCCGTGCGTCGACCCGCGCGCCTACCTCGAGGTTATGCTCTAGCGTGTCTCGGTCCAACCGTCGTCGCGCGTCGAAGAGCTCACGCCCAAGCGAACGAAGAATTCGTTTGCCGGCGATCCGATGAAGTAGGATCTCGGAACCGGCATTTACGGCGGCCGCCATGCCCGGACCTCGGGCGGCCTCTCCGAAACGAGCCGCCCGGAGCCTCGTCCCTTCCTCGCCCCGGCCACCATCCAAAGCGCGCGGCGGACCCGGCCGTCCGGCCGAAATGGCCGAAGCGGCCGGCGGCGACAATAAGAGTTAAGCAATAGGGAAGAAAACAGGCAATCCTGCTAAAGCGCGGGGAAATGCCAAAATCCCGCGCTTCTACGCTACCGTCGACAACCGGTATCAAATGCCTCGCCTCCGATCTGCCGGGCGCAGGTTGAATCCAAGGTCATCGGAACAACGCGCTACGTCCCAGTTTAGCCGCTGACCGTAAATCTGCCCTTGTTCGCGTCTCAACGGGCGCAGCTGGTCGGCGAGTTGAAGCGCATGGCCGCATCCGCGCGCAAGAGCTGCAAGTGGGGCTACGCGGCGATTCTGTCCCGGCGGGCGATGCTGTTCCACGACGATTGACGCCGGGGCAAAATGTAACTCGCGCTTAACAATATGGCCGATTTCATCACTCTCCATTCACTGCATTTAACTTTTTCTTGACAAGTCGCCTAGAAGACGCGATAACACCCCTCACGCAAATGGCAGGCACAGACCATGGACATCTTCGAGATCGGCGAAGCCGTTCGCCTGAAACGCAAGGAACTCGGGTACACGCAGCACAGGCTCGCGCAACTGAGCGGTATGAGCCGCACAAGGATCAACCAGATGGAAACCGGCCAGGCATTCGACATGAAGCTGCATAGCGTCGCCTCGATCCTCGATGCGCTGGGCATGTCCTTCCGTATCTCCGACGCCCGCGATTCCCGCCCCGTCTACGAGGACATCAGGAAGGAGTCCGAAGATGGCTCTCCGGGTCTGGGTTAACGGTCGCCCGGTCGGAAGTCTCGACCGCCATGGCCGAGGCACGACCTTCGCATATGACAGGGGCGTCGATCCACGAGATGCAGTCAGCCTGACGATGCCCGTCAGAACGGCTTCCTATGACAGCGCATACGACCTCCTTCCCGTGTTCGACACGAACCTGCCGGAGGGCATCCTCCGAGACACCATCCAGAGGACCCTCGCGAAGGCTCATGGCCACGCGGACCCGCTCGACATCCTGCGCCTGACCGGCCGGAACCAGATCGGCCGAATCAGGGTGCTCCAGGAAGATGAACAGCCGGCGCGACAGGCTTCCATCCGGAACATGGCCGAACTTCTGGAAAAGCGGGCCACCCGCGCATTCGTCAACGAGATCGTTGAGCGCTACGCGCTCCGCTCGGGCGTGTCCGGCGCCATGCCGAAAGTCCTCGTCGAGACGGATCCGCATGCCGATGCGGATGACAGCGGCCACTCCCGCCGGACGATCCTGACATCGGACTACATTCTCAAGTTCGATGCCGAGGACTACCCAGGGCTTTCCCTGAACGAGTTCTACTCTCTCGAGGCCGCGCGGGAAGGCGGCAACGTCACGGCCGATGCCAGGCTAAACGCCGATGGCCGCATGCTGTCCGTGTCCCGCTTCGACGGCACGGACGGAAACCGCCTGGGATTCGAGGACCTTGCATCGCTCAATGCCAAAACGTCCGCGGAAAAGTATTCCGGCAGCATCGAAACGGCTCTCTTCAAGCACCTCGCGGAATTCTCCGGCTACCGCAAGAAGGAGAACCTCGAAGCGCTGTACAGGCTCTGCGTTACGAACATCGCGATTCGGAACGGAGACGCGCATCTCAAGAACTTCGCCTTGCTGTTTGACGATGCCGACAGAGGTCCGTTCAAGTTTTCGCCTGCCTATGACCTCGTGACCACCACGGCCTGGATCAGGTCGGACATGATGGCGCTGACCTTTCAAGGAACGAAGCGTTGGCCGAAACCGGAAGCCGTCCTGCAGCTGGGCGCACGGGCCGGGCTGTCCAAGCCGAGGGCCCGGAACGTCATCGCGGAGGTAGGGGCCGGCCTGCGCACCGTCATGCCCGCCATGCTTGACGCGTTCGAGGCACATGGGCGGCCCGCCATCGGGCAAGCAGTCGCAAACGCCTGGAACGAGGGACTGACGATGTCTCTCGGCGTGGAAGCGGGAACCGCAACGAAACTCCGCAAGCCGTCCGCCGGCGGCGATGCCGAAGAGGACAGGTCGCCGCCCGAACCGTCCCCGTTCGGGACATAGCGCACGACAGCCCGCATCGCTTGGGGATCCCGAACCCCGCAGGCCAAGGCCCGCCGCAAGACCATCAATAATAATGCGACCGTGGGCTGCCGCAACAGGGATAGCCGGACCATGACGACAATGACCTATGCAGGAATCGGGTCGCTCGGGATGTCTCCTATCGTCCTGGCGGAAATGCGGCGCATGGCGCAGTGGCTGACGCCCACGGCTGGCATCTCACGACCAGTGGCACCGACAGGGCCGACGGGGCCTTCGCCCGGCGGGACGCCGCCCGAACGGCGTACGCTCAGGCTGCCGTGGCCGGATGTAAGCGGCTATTTCAGGTTGAACCGGCTCGACGGCTACGCTCCGTGCGAACATCCTCCAATCGGATGCAGTCGTCGCACTGAAGATCGCGACCGAACGCCCAAGCGCATCGAGGAGGCGCTCCGCCAAACTTTCCGAAAAGAGACAATGTCACGGGAAAGTCCGATTAATATTCATATACGTCGCAAATTAACCGAGTCGCGCCAAACTGGGCGCCTGACCTAGGCCTGCGCCCATCGCTATGCAGCATCCAGGCAGGTGATTCAACCGGCATTCCAAAAATGCAACCCGGGAATGCAAATTGAGCATTTGATATGCTTCGAGTCCGTTCCTATCTCGTGCTTAGCGACACATAACAACTCGCTCAATTTAGAAAGGAACAACGAAATGGCCGCCATAGACTTCCATTCCCCGGTTTCAACTATTGCTGCTTTCGGGCACCGCGCGCTTCACTTTCCGGCGCAGCTGGCATCGTCATTTCTCGACTGGAAGCGCACTCGCCAGACGTTCAAGGAACTGTCTAAATTAACTGACCGCGAACTCAGCGACATCGGCCTGGCTCGCGGCATGATCCCCGGCAACAAATTCGGATCAAAGAAGTTCTAAATCTCCGGAAGTATCCCCTCCTGCCTGAACTAGGCCGCAATCCATCGGGTTTGCGGCCTTTTTTTCGGATTATCTGGTATCTTTATAAGACGGGCCTAATCCGCCTTCGCAAGCGTTCGGTCGAGCGGTAGCGACTATGAGCAACCACATTAAATGAAGCAATTGGCGGTTCCCTCGTTCACGGCATTGGGGCGCCCCCGGCACGATTGCGCAGTCCGCGCGGCGCGGGCTCCGGACACCCGCTCACGGCAGCGGCCAGGGCGTCGGCGGCAGTCGGACAACACGGATCGTCACCGCCGGACCGAACGCTTGCCTAGGTAAAAAAAGTCCCGCGGGAATTCCCGTTTCGTGCATGCATGACCGGGTTTTCATCGATCTGGCGGCTCCCGGTTTTCCGGGAGGATCCGGGGTGCGGATTTGGGGGCGGAACGCCGGTATCGTCCTGCAGCTTGTCGTTTGAGAAGTCGTATTCGCCGAGCATGCTGAGTTGCTTTTCGACCAATCAGAGCATTCAGAATAGCCTACCCTTTGTAGCCACGCTGACGCACGTCTCCTTCAGGGGCTTGGCGGGGGGTGCGCTTAGCCCTCCCCTCGGATCCCGCCCGATCGAGCTATCAATGCAACGTACTTCACTCATTCATTTTTATTTTCCTTTTCCACTTTCTTCGGGCTTGCACTACTTTGACGCTGATCCGGAGGATTTTCAGTCCCGTCCAGAGCTTCTGGGTGCCCGGAAGCGGCTGGCGCTTCGAAGTGTGGAATCCCGCCAGCCCGGCCGCGAGGACAACGAAGGTCCGGATGTCCATGTCCCGCGGCCTGCGCGGGACCTTGAATCCGCGATACTCGGCGAGGAGGCAGACCGTGTCGATGTCGTCCCGCGCGACGTGGAGCCGCGCCGGGTCGTCCGGCCTTTCTCGGGCGAGCAGGTCGAGGTCCCAGACCCGGAAGGCGGTGGTCGCGTCGAAGGCGAGGCACGTCTTCAAGTCGTTGGCATGGTCGAGGCGATCCTCGATGCGGGTTCCGTTCTTGAGCGCGTCGAAGTAGCGCTCGATCCGCCATCTGAGCTCGTACCAGCGCAGCGCCGTCGCCGCCGTCCCGGCGCCGGGATCGCCTTCGGTCGTCAGCAGCAGCCAGTGCAGAGCCTCCTTTTTGGCCTCCACCGTCTTCGGCGGCCTCTCCTCCCGGGCCGACACCGCGACCATGCGCATCGTCTCGCCTCCGACCTCCACCGGGGGCACCAGGTCGACGGCCTCGCAGCGGACGGTCAGCCGGGCGGTTCGCGCCTTGCGCCTGAACCGGCCGCCGCGCTCGGGCACCTCGACCGTCCGCGCGCCGAGGGATTTCGCCTCGCGCATGTGCTCCCAAAGGCACGTCCTCTCCCCGCCCGGCAGCTCCACGTGGCGCTTGCTCGACTTGCTGGCCCGCACCAGCAGCGCCGCGCCCGTTTCCTTCGCCCGCGCCAGCAGCTCCCAGAAGTCGCCCTCCCGGTCGCACACCGTCACCACTTTCGTGTTCGGGCAGGCGGCCGAAAGCTCGTTCGCGCGGTCCAGCCCCCGGACCCAGCGGATGCTGTCCTTCCCCTCGCTCTGGCGGAAGCTCGCGTCGACCCCGATCAGGCCGATCGGCCGCCCGGCCTCGTTGATTACCACCGAGCAGTGCGCCAGGATGCCGTCGCCCCCCTTGCCGCCGCCGCCGAGATCGTCCAGCCCGGCGGTCGCCTCCAGCCCGTCGTAGTTCACCGTCGTCGTGTTCTGCACCGCCAGCACCAGCTTTTCCGACCCGCATCGCTCCGCCGTCGCCTGGTAGTGCGATTCCAGAATGTGCTCCATCGTCACCCCTCCGTTCGACAGCGGGCGGTAGGCGGCCCGCTGCTGCGCCTTGCCCGGGAAGATGATCGGCAGGTCCTCGCCCGGCCGCTAGCGCGGACCGCGACGTCCGCCCGGAACCGTCGCCCGGACAACCATCCTTGAACCATTCCGCCGTTTCCGAGGATATTTGACGCAATCCGATTCGTATCGCCGCGTGATTCGAACAAATTTACGATTGAGTCAGGTGCGGAGCATTGATAGGTCTCAAGGCCCGTCGCAGAAATGCCCGCTTTCAGTGCCGCTGACAAGCCAGCAAGCCGCTCAGGCGAGATGCCAGGCCATCCCGAGAAATGGAGATCCTCGCTTAGCCTCGGCGCGCCGTAACAGAGGCGAAGAGCCGTTCCACCCTGAAACGCAGGACCATCCCGCCAACCGTCGCGCTGCAGGATACCCAGAATCTCGTAGTGCAGGCGTTCCTTTTCAACTATTTCACCCATGCCCGCCAGCGCCGGGTCGCGCATCGCGATCCTGGCCTGTTCGCGAAACCAGGGATCGATAATCACTTCCCGTCTCCGGCGTCCGCCAACTCTTCAAGGATATCCTCGTAATCCTCCATGCGCACCAAGTGGAGATTGCGGCCGACTCGCCGAAGATCGCGGAGCGCAGCCTTCGCGGTGGCCAGCCGGAGCGGCCGGCCGACATCCACGGTTCCAGCGCGAATCTCAGGGACACGCCTCTGGGTGTGGGTGAATTCGATCGTGCCGAACGGCGTCTGGAACACGCCCCTTCGCCCGGTAGTCATTACGGTGAGGTGACCCTGCGGAATTTGCGAGATGACGCCCCACTCGGACAGCGCGCACTCGAGGCTGACAAAGCTGAACGCGCCGCGGCGGAGCGCTCGAGCCAGTTCCTCAAGAAGATTTTCGCAGCCGCGACTGGACCGCGGATTAACGTAGACGCCATTCGCCGCGCGTTCCAGCAGGCCGTACCGAACAAGGCGTCGCAGGCTCCCCGACAGCGTTTTTTCCTCATCGCGCGTCAACATCCCGCGCAGGTCCGCGAGCGTGAAAACGGTTTGTCCGCTCTGGGCCAGTTCCTCAAGCGTCCTGACGGCATCAAAATCGCGCATTTCCTACCTTTTCCAGACACCTATATATAATGTCGGGATAATCAATGCTGCCGTGGAAAACCCGGGGTTCAGCCGGCAAATTCGGGGACAGCTATCTAGATCAGCGACTCGCACGCGGACGACCAACGCTCCTGGCATCGCGTCCAGGGCGCACGCCGCGGCCTCCCTGGAGGTTCGGCTCCGCGATCTCGTCCCTCTCTTCCGCGATTTCGGCGTGCATGGCTGATTTCTCCTTGATAGGACGGTGACCATCCTATTTCACAAATAGTGTCCCGGACAAGCGAACTCCATGCCCTGCGAGTCGTTCGCTGTCGCTTCAGCCGGGAACACTGCAATTGAGAGGCATCTCTGGGAACCGGCGTCAAGCTGGAATGAAGAATTATCCGACAACTGCGCTTGACGGGAGTCTCAAGGCATGCCGTAAAATTTGTCCGTGCATCAGCATTCGTTTGTCGGAATGGAATCAAGCCAGGTCTGCGATCAGGTTGTCGAGATCTGTCGACGCCGTTCAAAATCCAACCCACTTTCAGTGGCCTGCAATTCCCCGAAGCCATTGTGAAGCGTTTGGAAGGGAGATGCTCGAGTTCTTTTGCGAAGTTCGGCATTGCAGCGTCGGCATGGCTCTCAGGCAGGCCCGACAGAGAGACGTTCGCGGACAGAAAGGTCGGGACCGCGGCATTCTATCTGCACTGCCCGTTGTCGTTCCTAGAGTTATTTTGCTCGGCGGCTAGGGAGCGGGCTTCGATCCGGATTCTAGCGATTCCGATTAGCTAGTTGATTATCATCCGCCGACCCTGCCCGGAAATTCGATCGTCAATTCAGACTTCAGGAGGACCTAGGCGAGACTTTGGGGGGCAAAGGTCGATACTTTCCGATTAAGCGCGACTCGAAACAAATTTATCGGGTGCTCTCTTACATTCCCGCAAGGCTTGAAATCCTTTCGATTTAGGCAGATTAGTGCAAGGTGCGCCATTAATTTGCAAATCGCGGTTTGGCTTCGGCCGTGCGCCGGCATCCCGGGCCGGCGGAGATCGATTGAGAAAGTGCCGCGCACCGCTCAGGAGGGATTAGCGCAATGATTCCGGCTACTATTAGCGCCGCCTACTACCGCGGCGGAAAGTCCTTCGAAGTACAGAAAAAGCCCTTGCTGCCGCCAAAGATCGGGGAAGTCGCGGTCAAAATCGCCTATTGCGGAATTTGCGGAACGGATATGCATGTCTTCCATGGCAACATGGACAAAAGGGTCGGCTTCAATCGAATAATCGGGCATGAAATGTCAGGCGTCGTCACGGCGAACGGCGACGAAAATTCCGGCCTCGCGCCGGGCAAAAAAGTCGTCGTAAGGCCGCTGGTCCACTGCGGAAGCTGCCCGGCATGCGATGCGGGATACGAACATATCTGCCACAATCTGAAGTTTCTGGGGCTGGATACCGACGGCGCTCTGCAGGAAATCTGGAATGTGCCCGCCTATACGCTGCATGAATTGCCCGACAGCCTTCGTCTTGACCATGCGGCTCTGATCGAGCCCGTCGCCGTGGCATGCCACGATGTCCGGCTCTCCCAATTGAGAGACGGCGAGCACGCGGTCGTTATCGGCGGCGGTCCGATTGGATTGCTTGTCGCGATCGCGGCGCGCGAAGCAGGCGGCAATGTCGTCGTGTCTGAAGTCAACCCGCACCGGCTCGAGGTTGCGCGAAGCCTGGGATTCGATGCTGTGAACCCGGCTGAATGCGATTTGGCGAGCGAGATCAATGATCGCACCGACGGAAGCGGCGCGGAAGTGGTTTTCGAGGTCTCGGGCACGCAGTCCGGAGTCGACGCGATGACATCGGTTGCAGCCGCCCGAGGGCGCATTGTGATGGTGGCCATTCACGCGAAAAAGCCTCAAATCGACCTGTTTCAATTTTTCTGGCGAGAACTTCGGTTGATCGGCGCTCGAGTTTATGAACCCGAGGACTATGCGATGGCAATCGAGTTAACTGCGAACGGAAGCGACGCAGCCGAAAGACTTATAACGGACATAGTTCCTCTAGCCGACGTTCAATCGGCTTTCGAGGCCCTTGATTCCGAACCTACAGCCATGAAATGCCTAGTTAAAGTGGGGATAGAATAATGAATTCATCGAAAATGTTCGAACTGACCGGCAGAAGCGCGGTCGTTACGGGCTGCCGGCGCGGCATCGGACGCGCGATTGCCGAGGCGCTCGCCGACGCGGGCGCCGATATCGTCGGCGTGAGCGCATCGCTCGAAACAAGCGGAAGCGACGTAGAAAAGGCGATCTTGGCGAAAGGCCGAAAATTTTCCGCCTACAGGTGCGACTTTTCGGATCGCGATAATTTGAAGGAATTCATTTCCCGGCTCAAGGACAACGAAGCTGCGCCGGATATACTCGTCAACAACGCCGGCACCATCAGGCGCAGCCCGGCGGCCGAACACCCAGACGAGTGGTGGGACCTTGTACTCGAGGTGAATCTTTCGGCCCAGTTTATGCTAAGCCGCGAAATCGGTCGCGAAATGGTCAAGCGCGGATCGGGCAAAATTATTTTTACGGCTTCTATTCTCACATTCCAGGGCGGGATAAACGTGCCTGGATACTCGTCTTCCAAGGGCGGAATAGGTCAGTTGACCAAGGCGCTTGCCAATGAATGGGCCGGCAGCGGAGTCAATGTCAATGCCATCGCGCCGGGCTATATCGTCACCGACAATACCGAAGCTATTCACAGCGACCCGGCGCGATACCAGGCGATTCTTGAGAGAATTCCCGCCGGGCGATGGGGCAGGCCGGAGGATCTTGCCGGGCCAGCGGTTTTTCTGGCATCCTCCGCGTCCGATTACGTCAATGGCGAAATTCTGACTGTAGACGGAGCGTGGATGGGGCGGTAGGCAAATTCGCGCGGAGCGGGCGGGGCGAAAGAGCGGCGGAGCAGTTGGGTTGCGTATCCGCCAGGATTTTCGAAGCAAAGAGAAGCTGGACCATATTCGGGCGCACATGGTTCCTAGTCTGCTGCGTTCGCGATTTTCTTTAGCAAGAATTCGGATTGTCTATATTAACCAGTCTTTATTCTTTCGGACGAAGAAACGCGGTAAACTGATTTTTTTCGGTTGAGCTCGGCTTGCTTGACGCCACTGCCGCCGGCAACGGAAAATATTCCGACGATTCCGTTCCCAAAAAATTGCCTTCCGCATTTTAGCGCACTGCTGCGCATGTTGCGGAAGGGCATAGCGCCCATTAGGAAAAAGGCCGGGGCAGCGCCGCCTCGGCGGTATATTCGCCGAGCCGCGATGCTTGGAGTGTTGACCGATTCGAACCTGTTAGACTCTCAACGGCGCCGAAAATTCGCCGGCAGCAGTGTAAGTTTGGAGGAATGATAAGCGCAACGGCACAATTGTCGCAAACCGCGTCGCAACAGAGATTTCAAACGCGATCGCCCCGGGGCGGCCTCCGCAGCCATTGATGCGAATTTGCGCATTTGGATGCACTATTTTTTTTAAATCCATCACCGATGTAAAACAGTTTCGTTCGATTGGAGGATAAAGCCTCCCACCTATGGATTTTTGGTCGGAATCGAAGTTGCCTTTGATACCGGAGCAGCTATTCATTTGGATCGGTCTCCATTCGAAAGTCTTTTGCAGTAGATTTTAATGATCTCATTACCGATATTGGCATTCCTTATTCGGGGATGATTTTTCGTGTCTTGTCCCAAGGCGATTCCGGTAAGTGAGTTTTCGAGGAGAGCTGCTGGCCTGCGAGACCGCCATGGAAACCACAATTATTGCCAGGCAGTTTTCGGGTTCCGCGGTCGGGCTCGGGACTCTCCGGAGCTGTAGACTCTATGTTGAGGTCGTCGAGGCTACTAATTTCCATTTGCGTTGCGAGATTGATGATCGGCATCCGGCGTCGATGCTTGAATTCATGGCGGAGCGACGGAATAACCGGGCCGAATTGCCATGCCTCGGCGTACTCGTCGTCAACAGGCGATTTATCGAAAAGAGCGAGATGCCACCCACGCGCCAAGTACACAAGCTTCTGCAGCTGCAACGGGAAAATGCCGTGATTTCCGTATACTTGGACAGGAATAGTTGGCGACCGCCCTGGCCGAGTATTCCACCTTATCGCTCCGTTGCATTAGTGCCAATTATTGCATTTGCCTGCCGTTTCCATCCCAATTTAATTGGTACGCCATGGTATCTACTCGCCCCCTATTTCTCGCGATTTTCACTTTGCGTGATATTCACTGCAGGAACGCCCGCCTGGAGCGCGGGTTGAACCTTGGGGCTGGCGCGTTGATCTGAGCGCGCCTGGGCCTGAGGCCCTGTCGCGGTCGCCATGTCGGGACGATGACGATTCCGGTTGACATTATGTGCCGGGCGCTCTATGGCTGGTTCCGGACGGTTACGGGAAGGTGGTTTCGATGGGCGCATGGTATGGTTCAAAGGC
Source organism: Albidovulum sp. bin36 (assembly GCA_002238565.1). GTDB lineage: Bacteria > Pseudomonadota > Alphaproteobacteria > Rhodobacterales > Rhodobacteraceae > JAPPFL01. Next base: position 30,861 of record MPMP01000033.1, on the reverse strand, counting down.
GAAGATGGGGCTCAGCCAGGCCATTGTCAGCCTGATGCGGCCCCACGACACCTATATCGAAACGCATCTGGGGGGTGGCGCGATCATGAAGCGCAAGCCACCGGCGCTGCGCTCGATCGGCATCGACCTCAACTCCCGGTCCATCGGGACGTTTTGCTGCGACTACGAGGTGGAGCTGGTTCACGGGTGCTGTCATCGCTTTCTGGCCGACTTCCCTTTCGACGGCAGCGAACTGGTCTACAGCGATCCGCCCTATCTGATGAGCGCCTGCAAGTCGCAGCGCCGCTACCGCTATCAGTACAGCGAGGCGGATCACGAGGCCCTGCTGGGGTTGCTCAGGGGCCTTCCCTGTTCGGTGATGATCTCCGGCTATCCCTCGGCTTTCTACGACAGGATCCTGGAGGACTGGCACAGCGTGTCGGTCCAGGCGATGAGCCCGGCCGGGGTGGTGACGGAGAAGATCTGGCTCAACTTCGCGCCAGACCGGCCTCACTGGCACACCCCCGCAGGCCGCAACTTCACCGACCGCCAGCGCATCAAGCGACTTGCGGCCAACTGGGGGCGACGCTACCGGGCGCTGCCGCCGGGCGAGCGGGTCGCCGTGCTGGCCGCGGTCATGGCGGTTGATGCCGAGTGATGGCGACGGTGAACGCGGCATCGCTGCACCAGGAGTTCGAGGACGCGAAGGCCCGCATCGCGGCGCTGCGCGCGGACGGCAAGGTGTCCAAGGATGTCGATGCGGTGATCGGTGTCCTCGTCACCCTGCTGGGCATCCTGATCACCGTCCTGCTGGAAAGGACGACTCGCAAGAGGTCGCGGAACTCCTGCCTGCCGCCTTCGCAGACGGACAAGGACGAGACCGCACGGCGCAAGGGCGCCAGCGGCAAGGGCGCGTAACGCCCTCGAACCGTATTGCGCGAGATGCCGAGCTCCCGGGCCGTTGAGCGGATCGACTTTCCTTCTCCAAGATGTTTCCTGCGAATCCTTGCAATTGTTTCCACTACCAGCATCCTCTGATTCTCCCGCCAACCATGAAACGGTCGCGAGTATGAATGATTCGCTTCCGGGAAGGCGGGTCAATTTTGCACGCCGCTCAAAAGGTGTCAGCTTCCGGCGCGGCTGCGCGACCGCTCGGCGAAAAAATAAACGCGCTCCTTCCCGCAATATGCGGTATAGTGAATTTAAACACACACCGGATAAGGAGCGCGTCATGTCCAATTTGCAAATGCCGAACGGCAAATCAATCGAATCGAACGAACTGCCTTTGGAAGTCCAGGAAGCGATAGAGGCCCTGGCTAAATTCGTGCTAAGTCAACACCCGTCGGGACCGACCAACCCGGAGAAATTCGAGGGCGTTGAATTAAATGCCCTGGACGTTGGCACGGCGCTGTCGCGGCATATCATGAAAACGTATCTGGAAACTCGGAACCGACATTAACCGAAGCGCATCAAGCAGGGCGGGCAGACCTGGTATCGAGCGGCCCCGACGCCGAACGCGATCATCACCGCAATCGGCTCGGTGGAGTTTGAACGCTGCCGCTATCGAACCGGCAAGCACGGCCCGTCGCTGTTTCCCGTTGACGAGAGCCTGGGGCTGGCCGGCGGGCATCCGGCCCGCCGCGCGAAGCTCATGAGTTCTTCCGCAAACTGAGGATGATCGAGCCTTCGGCGAGCACGCTGCACACGTGTTGAGCGGCGTGCAAAATCGACCCGCCTTCTCGGAAGCGAATCGTTCATACTCGCGGCCGTTTCATGGTTGGCGGGAGAATCAGAGGATGCTGGTAGTGGCAACAATTGCAAGGATTCGCAGGAAACATCTTGGAGAAGGAAGGTCGATCCGCTCAACGGCCCGGAAGCCCTCGACGATCTCGGGCGGGAACTTAGTGAGGTTGGCGACGGTCCTCTTGCGGATCCGCTTTCCCTCCCGCCAAGCTAGGCGGAGGAGGATTGCGGGTTTACCGGCCTGGTTGGGGACGGATTCGATGTTGAAGGCCATGGCAAGCATCCCTTATGGGAAATTACCGGGTGCCATTATGCCGCCTCGGGCTATGATGTCAAGCGGTAAATCGAAAATAATGTTGCGTCCTCATTAAATCCCATCGGAACCGCTGGCCGGATGCGCCGGAATCCGCGCCCGCGCACGTTATGGCAACATAAATCCATATACAGGGCCTCTGGATCGCAGATTCCCGTTCCTTTTCCAAGGGTTGTGCGCAAAATGCCCGTTTGAAGTTCCGGCTAGATGTATCCGACAGCGTTCAGGCCACACGAGGCGGCGGACGCTGCGAGCCCCGCCCAGGTCGCGTCGTCGACGGGGATGCCGTGCGCCTCGCGCTCGGCGCGGGTTTGGATCTCGATCTCGCCCGGCAAGAGGACCGGCGCCGCCGGGTCGGCCGGCGGAGAGCCGGTCATCCAAGCGATCAGGCGTTCTTCGTCCTCGGCGAAGAACGCGCCTTCACCGAAGACGTCCCGGTCGAAGGCGATCGAGACCATGTTGTTGACCAGCCGGCCCGCGGTCGGACTTGCCGGATTGCTTGCATGACCGCCCGACAATGCGCCCGCGATGAGTTCGCAAAAGAACGAAAGCCCCGATCCCTTGTGACCTCCGAAGGGCAGGATCGCACCGGGCGGGTCGCCGTAGAAGGCCGACGCGTCCCGGGTCGGTCGGCCCTGTCCGTCGAGGACCGCTCCCGCCGGCAAGCGCTCACCCTTGTTGCGGGCGACCTGGATCTTGCCCTCGGCGATGACAGAGGTCGCAATGTCGAGCACGATCGGCGCGCCCGAGGCGCGCGGGGCCCCGGCGGCAAAGGGATTGGCCGAGAGGCGCCTATCGCTGCCGCCGTGCGGGGCCACGAGGATACCGAAGCCCGAGGTGTTCACGAAGTGGACCGAGACGAGACCGGCGGCGGCGAGATGCTCGGCCCAGTGGCCGATCCGTCCGAGATGCGCCGTGTTCCGGATGCCGAGAGCGGCAAGCCCCGAGGACAGAGCGCGTTCGGCGAGAATTTCCATTGCTTCGAGACCGATCACCTGACCGTATCCGAACCCCCCGTCGACAAGCGTCGCCGGGCCCTTTTCAAAGGCGATGGCGGCGTGGCGGTTGGGGATTACGTCGCCCTCCCGGACCCATTCGACGTATTTGGAGACGCGAAGGATCCCGTGGGAGTCATGGCCCACGAGGCTGGAGGTCACCAGATGGTCGGCGATGATCGCGGCCTCGGGCGCGTCGGATCCGACCGCCCGGAAGATGTCGTCGACGAGGCGGGACAGGGCCTTGGCTGGAATGCGCCGCGTCACGTCCGCGTCGCCTGCTCGGACCGACGGGCTCCGGCCTGGTGGTCGGTCAGTTCAATGGCCTCGATCATGCTTTGCGCCGATGCGATGTCCTTTCCGGCTATATCGAACGCGTTTCCATGATCGACGGAGGTCCGCACGAACGGCAGGCCGAGCGTCATGTTGACACCGCTGAGGTCGATCCAGCGGCCAGTGTCCGGGTCGACCCGAAATCCGATTAGCTTGACGGGAATGTGGCCCTGATCGTGGTACATGGCGACCACCGCATCGAATTCGCCGGCGATCGCCTTGACGAAGACCGTGTCGCCCGAGACCGGCCCGCGCACGTCGTGGCCGGCTTTCCGGAAGGTCTCGATCACCGGGAGGCTAACGTCGGTGTCTTCGCCTCCGTGCGGGTTGAGCGCGGCGACGGCGATCCGCGGCGCATCGACATCGAGCGCCACGAGCGCGTCCATTGTCAGATTCAGAACCCGCGTCAGGCGTTCGGTCGTCAGGCTGGCGGGCACGTTGGAGAGCGCCGTGTGCGTGGTGACATGCGAGACCCTGAGCCGCTCGTGAACCAGCATCATGCAGGTCTCGTAGCCGCCGGAGAGCTTTCCAAAAGCTCGGTGTGGCCGGTATTGGGATATCCGGCAAGGTGCAGAGCTTCTTCCGAGATTGGCCCGGTTACAAGGCCCGCGAACGGCGGCGCCGCGTCCAGTGCCCCCGTCAAATCGTCCGCCAGCAAAACCACGCTATTCGGCACGAATCGTCCTCCGTCGACGCTTTCGCCCACAGTGATGCATTTTGAATGATTTTGGAAGAGTAGCGCCGGTCCGGCGTCGCGCGCCAGGTCTGATCGGCGGTTGTCGCTGTGCCGCGTACCGACCTTCCGCGGACCCGGCGACGCACCTTGCGCATATTCCCGATCATTTACATGAGCGCACTCTTTCAGTCGGGCAAGGTCGGCCGGAAGGCCCGCGCGAAGAGATCTGGAGCAGTCTACCGGGAGTGATTTCCCTATGGCGGACCGCGACTTTTCCAGTTCGCTGCAATCAAACGAATTTTTTTGAATCCGGATCAGAGGATTGTCCTTGATTTGGCGGATTTCGCGAATATTTGCCGCGCAAGCCGCAATTTTTCCGTGGCCGCGCTGTCCGCCGACCTTCCTGGCCGTGGATTCCGGGTGTGGTGGAGTGCTCCTGCAAAGCTTCAAGAAAGCCCCTGGAGGGCGTGAAGGAGGACTCCGATGGAAAGCCTGCAACCTGCGACCTCGATTGCCAACTTCTGCGACGGAAGCGAATCCGTCACGGCGGCAATGGACGGCCTGACGAAAGCGGGCGTCGCCCTGGTCGAGAGCGCTGCCGAAATCGGTCTGGCGGGGAATGTCGCGGCCCTGTACCGAAGCGACCCGCTGGAAGCCGAAGGCGCGCTCCGCGACATGGTCTTCGATATGACGCGCACGATCCTGCGCGACGCCTTCGAGCTGCTTGACGACCATGGAGCGTCCCTGAAACTCGACGGACGGAACTGCCGGAAGGCTGGGGTCACGGCCGGCCGTGCGATGACGATGTTCGGATCGGTCGACTTCCTCCGGTCGCGGTACCGTCCCTCGGGCCAAGGCGCGGCGCTGGTTACCGCACGTCGGAGGAGGCGTTCCTGAAGGCGCGGCCTCCATGACGGAAACCGTCCCGGATCGTCCTTCAGGGGACCGCTCCGAGGGGGAAAGTGACGTGATCGGCCCGCCGACCTCGTTCGGGCTGCGCCCTCGCTACGTAAATGGCCGGCGTTGCACTTCGGACTGGAAGCGGGGTTTCATTTTCTCGCAAAATGTGTCAAGCTTTCGGCAAGGTAATCAGCGAAGATTAGGGAGGAGATAATGAAAACCACTGTTCGCACAAGAAGCCTGGGCCTGGCGGCCGTCGCCGCCGGCGCAATTTTCGCGGCCGACATCGCGGCTGCGCAGGAATTCACGATCGGCGTCAGCTGGCGCCACTTCCAGGAAGAGCGCTGGAAGATCGACGAAGCAGGTATCCTGAGCGTCCTGGAGGCCGGCGGACACACCTATGTCAGTGCAGACGCGCAGGCCGATCCGGTCAAGCAAGTTACCGACATCGAAAGCCTGATCGCATCGGGGGTCGACGCTCTGATCGTCCTCGCACAGGATTCGCAGGCCGTTCTTCCGGCGCTTGAGCGCGCCCATGAGGAAGGCATTCCGGTAGTTGCATACGACGCCCCGATTGACGACCCGCGCGCCCTTTTCGTCAGCTTCGACAACGTTGCGGTCGGCCGTCTGATGGCCGAAGCCATGCTTGAGGAAATGCCGACCGGTAACTGGGCCCTGATTGAGGGTGACTCGGCGCATTCGATTGTGCAGGTCTTCCGCGAAGGGCAGATGCAGGCGCTTCAGCCGAAGATCGACGCCGGTGAAATCACGATCATCGCGCAGCAGAATATCGAGAATTGGCGTCCCGATGCCGCTCAGGCCGCTGTCGATCAGATCCTAACTGCGAACGCGAACGATGTGGACGCGGTCCTGGCCATGAACGACGGCATGTCGGGCGGCGCGGCGGCGGCGCTTGAGGCGCAGGGCCTGGACGACGTTGCCTTGTCCGGACAGGATGGCGAAACGGCGGCTCTGAACCGCATCGCCAAGGGTCAGCAGACCGTGACGATCTGGAAAAACGCCACCGATCTTGGCCAGGCGGCGGCCGAAGCCGCCGTCGCCATGGCGGGCGGCGCGGCACCAGGGGACGTGCCGGGCACCGTCACGGCCCAGACGATCAGCGGTGCCGATCAGCCGGCGATTCTTCTTGAGCCGATCGCAATCACGCGCGGCAACCTCGAGCGGGTCGTTGACGCGGGCTGGATCAGCCGGGAGGCTCTTTGCGATGGGGTCGACGATGGCGGGCCCGCACCGTGCAGCTAGGCTTCGCGAAGAACCGGTAATTTGACAACTGAGCAAAGCAAAGCGGCCTCGAAAGAGGCCGCTGCGCGTTCGAGCAAAGCCAGGCCGCTTGACATACGTCTGGTGGCCATGCTGTCGGTGCTGGGATGCATCTGGGCGGCCTTTGGAATCGCCACCGACGGCATCTTTCTGACGCCGCGCAACCTTTACAATCTGTCGCTTCAGGTGTCGGTCGTCGGCATCATGGCAGCCGGGATGGTCCTTGTGATCGTAGGCCGTCAGATCGATCTATCTGTCGGCTCGCAACTGGGGTTCATCGGCGTCGCCGGAGCCTTGATCCAGACGCAGGCCCTTCCCGTCGACGGCGCCAATACCTGGTGGTTGGCCATCGTCGCCATGCTTGTCATCGGCACCGCCATAGGGGCGTTGAACGGTTTCCTTGTGGCCTACGTGGGCATTCCGGCGTTCGTCGTGTCGCTGGGCGGGCTGATGTTTTTTCGCAATGCCGCCTACATGCTGAACGAGGGGCGCACGATCTCGCCGTTGAATGAGACGTTCCGGCTGTTCGGTGGCGGCCTGGACGGAAGCATCGGGGCGACTTGGTCGCTCATCCTTGGGCTGATCGCATGTCTTGTCGTGCTGTTCGCGTTGCTCCGCAATCGCAAGCGCCGAGCGTTCTTCGGCTTCGAAAACCCGCCGATGCGCGTAACCCTTTCGATAGCGCTGGCATGGTGGGTCGCCATCGCGGGCTTCGTCTGGGTAATGATTTCCTACGAACTGCCCCGAACCAAAGAGCCGGCAGGAATCGCCATCCCGGTTCTTTGCCTGATCGCCGTCGGCATCGGCATGAGCGCAATCGCACGCATGCACACATTCGGGCGCCACGTCTTTTCGTACGGCGGCAGCCCGGAGAGCACGTCACTGGCCGGGATCGACACGCGGCGGACGATCCTGATGCTTTTCGTGGTAATGGGCCTTCTGGCCGGTCTTGCCTCGGTCGTGGTCACGGCGCGCCTGAACGCGGGCGCAAGCGTGACCGGCACGATGATGGAGTTGAACGTCATCGCCGCAGCGGTCATCGGAGGCACATCGCTTTCGGGCGGGGTCGGCACGATCGTCGGCGGACTGATCGGGGCGCTTATCATGCAAAGTCTTGAAAGCGGGATGATTCTTCTTGGGGTTCCGACGCCGCTTCAGCGCATGATCCTGGCATCCATCCTGATCCTGGCCGTGTGGATCGACATGGTGTATCGCCGAAGGGTTCGCAGCAATGACTGACGCCCCACTTATCGAGCTGAAGGATATCCGGAAGTCCTTCGGCGGCGTCCGTGCTGTTGACGGGGTCAGCCTGACACTGCGACGGGGCGAGGTCCTGGGGCTTCTGGGCCACAATGGGGCCGGGAAATCGACCCTGATCAAGATGCTTTCAGGCGTCTTTCCAGCCGACAGCGGCGAGTTCTACGTGAGGGGCGTGAAATCGGATATCCGGTCGACCTGGGATGCCAAGGCGCTTGGGATTGAGACGATCTATCAGACGCTTGCGCTATCCGAGAACCTCGACTCGGTCGCCAATCTGTTTCTCGGTCGCGAGATGACGTCGTTCGCCGGTTTCATGGACGAGGTCGCGATGGAACGGGCAGCGCGGGACGTGCTTGATCGGATGAAGCTTCGTCTGCCGGGATTGCACAAGCTGGTCTCGAATCTGTCGGGCGGTCAGCGGCAGGCCATCGCCATCGCGCGGGCCGTGCAATTCAATGCCGAGGTCCTGATCATGGACGAACCGACCGCTGCCCTTGGTCCCGAGGAAACGCAACGCGTCGGGGAAATTATTGTCGAACTGGCCTCGCAGGGGATCGGGATCGTTTTAATCAGTCACGACATCCACGATGTCTTCCGGCTAGCGCACCGGCTTCTGGTTATGCGCAACGGCCAGATGGTCGGAACTGTCCGGACCGAGGACGTGACGGAAGAGGATGCGCTTGCCATGATCATCGCTGGCACGCTTCCGGCGGCGATGGCGCGATGATCGACGGGCATGTCCATTTCTGGCGCCTGTCGCGGCGCGTGAACACGGCGCTTTCGCCCGACATGACGGCGATCTACCGCGACGTGGAGCCGGGCGAGCTGCTTCCGATCCTTCAGGAATCCGGTCTGCGCGCGGCGATTGCGGTCCAGGCGTCCGAGACGCTGGGCGAAAACCTGTATATGGCCGGGCTTGCCAGACAGCATGCTTGGATCGCCGGCGTTGTCGGCTGGGTCGACCCGGGCTCGCCATCGATCGGAGAAGAGCTTGCCGCCCTTTGCGTGCTTGGGGGCATCGTCGGCGTCCGTCCCGTGCGCGACGACAACCTCACGATCCGCTGGATGGTCGAGCCTGTACTCCAGACGGGCTGGTCGAAGATCGCGGCATCCGGTCTTGCCATCGATATCCTGGTTCAGGACTGGAATGAGCTCGACATCGTGCGCGCCATGATCGAGGCGTATCCGGATGCGCGCTTCGTGCTCGATCATTGCGGAAAGCCCGACATTCCGGGTGGCCACTTCGATGCCTGGGCCGCGCATATCGAGAGAATCGCCCGGCAAAGGAACGCGTTTTGCAAATTCTCGGGGCTGGCCGCCGGCGTGGACCCCGAGACCGTCAAGCCGTTCGCAGACCAAGTGATTCGATGCTTCGGACCCGACCGCCTGATCTGGTGTAGCGACTGGCCGCCCCTTGATCTCGTTTCGTCCTACGGAGGCTGGGTCGACCTGACCCGGGTTCTGACGCAGGGGCTGACCGACGAAGGCCGTGCCGCCATCTGGTACAGGACCGCGGAAAGGGTATACGGGGTGTCCCTGCCGCGCGACGCAGGAGAGCCGCCCGCATGATTGCCGCCCAGCGGCGCGCATTGATCCTGAACTACCTCCGAACGCATGGAAGTGGCTCCATCGTCGATATCGCCGTGGCGCTGAGCACATCGCAATCGAGTGCGCGCCGCGATCTGGATTATCTGGCCGCTATTGGGTCCATCACTCGAAGCCGGGGCGGTGCGATCATCGGGACCAATCCGCTGACGACCTTCGAGCCGCAGCGCCGGATCGGGGCAATGGCATTGACATAGTAGATTCTCGCGCGGGGTAAGCGTTCGGTCCGGCGGTGACGATCCGTGTTTTCCGACTGCCGCCGATGTCCTGGACGCTGCCGTGAACGGTTGCCCGGAGCGCGCGCCGCGCGGACTGCGCAATCGTGCCGGGGCTCCCTAAATACCGTGAACGCGGGAACCGCCAACTGCTTCATTTAATGTGGTTGCTCATATCGGCCCGGAGCCGCTCGCGCTCGCAAAGGAATTTTCAGTCGACCGGACCGGGAGCCGACGCCTCCGGCAGCTGCCCGTCGTCGGCGACGCGCGGAACGGGCGGCGTCCCGATATCCTCGATGCGAATCTCCATGCGCAGAGCAATAGCACGCCGGATTCCAGGTTACCAGTACCAATTTCCCAGTGACCGAAATGGTGCCGCGACGGACTGTCGCTACCGCTCGACCGAACGGTTACGCCCGCACAGCGGTATCCGCTATGCGGGCAATCGCGCCAACATGCGCCGGACATGATCCTGGCCACCGAAGAAGACCGCAAGAATTCGGACATTGCCTTGCTCTTCAACGACATCAAACCAGACGATGGCTCGGCCCGGCGCGACATGGCGCAGGCCCGGCAAAATATCGTCATGTATGGATCCGCGACGGGGTGCCTTTGCCAGGGCTTCAATATCTTCACGGATCGACTGGATACGCTCGTCGGCGCAGTCAATCGCCGGGCCGACCGCCTCGCCAAATTCGACATAGATTTCGAAGAGAAATTCGAAGACAAACTCGAAATCACGCTCCGCATAGGCCGCGAAGGTGATCTTACTCGCCATGCACGCGGCGTTTTTTATCGGCTATCGTTGCAATCTTGCCCTTCATCGTCACGTTTGAGACAAATTCCCCCTCCCGGCGCGCGCCGATAATTTTACGGAGTGCCGCGACTTCAAGCTCCTCGCCTTCGGTCCGCAGGCGCAACAGTTCCAGCCCCTGCTGAAGCACAGCGCTGACACTCGGATACTGGCCCTGCTCGACAAGTGCGCGCGCAAATAGGTCCTGGCTGTCGGTCAGCGAGAAAGAATTTAACGGTCATGGGAATGCTCCTTTGCCGCAAATGGCACCACCCAGTAGCATTTTTGTCAAGGCAAACGACCATTAATCATCCTGATGCCGCGATATGGAAGCATCAACGGGCGCTGCATCGGACGATCTATGAGCAACCACATTAAATGAAGCAATTGGCGGTTCCCTCGTTCACGGTTTTAAGGGAACCCCGGCACGATTGCGCAGTCCGCGCGGCGCGCGCTCCGGACAGCCGTTCACGGCAGCGTCGCGAAAATTCGGCATTCTTGCGAAGCCGTCAAAGACCCAGAATCCATCCGGCCGCAATCGTTGCGAACAAACCGAGAATGGCGGCCGCGATCCCGCATCCGACCGAGTATTGAGCGATATCGAACTTGTTTCCGCCCTTTTTTATGGCGAATACGGCGCCGGCAACGGCGCCGCATGCGAATCCTGCGATCACGAGCATGAATTTTCCCTACTGGCGTAGTCCGGCGCATGCCGAACAGCCTTGCCTCCATTATATGGCCTTTCAGCTGCAATTTAAATCCCGGCCATTCTCGATCCGAAGTCCCCTGACAACCTCGAATTTCGCCAGCCGCCGCTGCGCCGGGACCACATGCGCGCCCTGGCCCTGGCGACGGGAGCCTGAGCCTCCCTAAGGTAGACGCCCCGGCGGCGTTTACCCCCTGCACGGGATAATTTGCAGGCCTGTTCCTAAAACCGCCGTTCAAGGGACGTGCGGATTGTGCCTGGGCAGCGACGCAAGTCTCCCCCGGCTAGCGAAAAATGCCGCGGTGGCGGCCAACGGCAACGAGTGCGTCATCGTGGATTTCACAGAGCAGCCATTAGTCGTCCACCCCGTAGCACCAGAATCAGCCCAGTTTCGAACCGGTCAGCGGTTTTCCGAGTTGACGGGGGAGGTCAAGCACATCGAGGCGTTCGCGCGAAAACTTTCCGACCCGCGCGGCATCGGGACGGCCTAGACTCTTGATTTGTCAGGCCGCGGTCGGAGTGACGATCTTCGCCATCTGTCCATGCCGGGATACGAGGTCAGCGGATGGGACCCAGTCCACAGGCCAGAGGGCGCGCGCCGCCGTGCCCCGGTCGTAAATTTTGGGCTACGTCGTCATTGTCATCGAGAAACCGGCCGAACGGCGCGAGACGCTGCGCAGAGCCTGGGCGCTTGCAGAGCAGGTGCTCGCTGTCAGCACCCGGCTGTCCATCGAATCTAAGTCGCTGCGGGAGAGCACAGATCACGCGGATGGGCATATCACGAGCCGCGGGACATTTCAGAAATTCTTCGAGCAGCAGGAACTGCGGCGGCGGATCGATTCCACACCGGGCGCCGCACCTGCGGTGCTGGTCAAAATTCAAGTCTTTGATGTTACATTGTTTTCTGTTCGTCAATCGGCGACTTCGGGCAAGGATTTGCCAGTCCTTTGTTCCCTGCTGCAACTGTACAGGAGAACCGTACGGTGCCTGCTGAAACCCTCACCGAGGCCAGAATCAGGGCGCTCAGATCCCGTATGTCCGCCCGCGACGTCCGCGACGCCAAGCTGAAAGGCTTCGGTGTCCGTGTGCTGCCGTCGGGAGGCGGGCGCTACTTCATCCACTGCCAACACAACGGGAGGCGCATCTGGAAGATCGTCGGTGATGCAGACGACCTGAGCGTAAGCGAGGCATGTTCGCGCGCGACCCCGATGCTGGCCGCGATCAGGCAGGACACACCCGTGCCGACGCAGCCCGAGGAGACGGTCTTCGAGGCCGTTTCCGAAGCGGCATTCCGCAGGCATGAACGGATCTGGAAGCCACGCACGATCGAGGTGAACCGCGGATATCTCCGCAAACAGGTACTCCCCCGTTTCTCGGGGTGCCAGATTGCGGAAATCACCCGACAGGACGTCGTGCACTGGTTCGCCTCGTTGCGCGCGACCCCGGTCGCGCGGACAGGTCCATGCCGGTCCTTTCGGTCATCGTGCGCGAGGCGGAGCGAATGGGTTTCCGGGAGGAGGGGTCCAACCCCTGCCTCGGCATCCGCCGCTACCGAAGGCAGGGCAGGGAGCGCTTCCTCAGCGATGCGGAAATCCGATCCCTGGCAGTTTGCCTCAAGGCCCATGAAGGCGACGAGCCGCTGGCCGTCGCTCCCGGAAGTCGGAAATCCTCACCCTGCGCTGGTCGGACTTTCGCGAGGGCGCGCTGTTCCTTCGTGACAGCAAGACCGGCCCGAGAAAGGTGCACCTCAATTTGCAAGCACGGGCGGTTCTCGACCGGCAGCCGCGCGGAACTGGCCCATGGGTCTTTCCTTCCCCGCTCGGCCCTGATCGTCACCGTTGCGGTGAACTTGGCATCTGACCCAGGGTCCGCCGGGAGGCTGGCATCGAGGACGTTCGCCTTCATGACTTGCGCCATAATTTCGCCAGTTACGCGGTCATGCAGGGAATTCCGGTCCCGGTGGTCTCCCGCCTCCTCGGTCACTCCAGCGTAAGGATGACCCTTCGTTACGTTCACCTAGGCGACCGCGAGGTCCGCGCGGCGGCGGAGAGGATCGGTGAGGCCATGGCGAAGCTGATGGATAGCACGGACGCCTGACGCGGTCACTGGAACGCGGGCGTTCGGCCAGACGTCCGACAGCCGCCGCGCTTGGTCCCAGCGAAACGCAGGTCGCTCACATTCCCGCGGTTTGTTGGCAAGACTATCCAGCCGAACGAGCCGCACGGAACGCAAAAATCTCGGCACGTTGCATGTAAGCCGCAGTTAGCTCCGTGGCACTACTCATGGCTGCCTTCTTCCCGGGGCGTCCGGTCCGGTTGTCGCATCACTTCCGCGATCAAAGCCGCCAGCGACGAGGCAGCCAGCAAACCCACTGCAATCACCTGAATCCGGGACGCAGGCGGCAGACGCCCATCACGAAACGTCGTAACCTCAGAGGTCCTTACTTCGAGGGCAGAAGCCGACAACTCTCGTGAACCCATTTTTCCGGATTTCGCCGGCGACTCTGATGCCGGCCTCCTTGTTCACATGCTTCATCGAAAATGTTCGACGACCTCGGCGTCCGCTACGGGGCTCATGTAATCTTCCCCGCCCACTGTGCGCCTGGATTGTCGGCAAAATCCCCAAACGAATTTGTTTGTCAGGCAGAAGTGGTTTACAAGGAGTCATGATTGCCTCCCGACGTCAGGACGTCTGAAAATTGCCGTGTTAGACCAACGACCAAACCTGACTTGTTGACAATTTGGCCGCACGATACACAGTTTCGCAACATATACGGAGGCATACGGAGGCAAACCATGGTGTTTAGCATTGAGCCAGAGATTTCTGGCTGTTCAGTGGTGATTCTGGGCGCCTTCAATCCTGCGATCTTTCACCCCTCTTGGCTCCACGCCGTTGGCATTGAAAGCGACATATCCGAGGCGATCACCCACGTCGACGTCGTACATCGCGACATTCCGCGTGGACTCTCGGAATTACAGTGTCACGCTTGATCGCTTTGCGCTGGAGACCAGTACGGCGCCGTGGATCGCAATCGCGGATATCACTAGACAGCTCTTTGGAGAACTTCTTGTTCATACTCCTGTGCGTGGCTTCGGCATCAATAGGACAGTGCACTTCAATGTGGCAAGCGTCGAAGTTAGAAACAAGATTGGACGTAAGTTGGCTCCGGTTGGACCGTGGGGTGATTTCGGCGCAGAATTGGATCCTGCGATCCAACTTTGAACGGTGGTCTTCAAAGCCTGACAATGCGTCGAAGAAAGCAGTTGGATGCGGCTTTCCTTGACACAAATGCGAAAGTCGAACCATCTGCCATTCTAACGGGTAACACAGGTGTATTTATGGAAGTGAACCATCACCACGGACTATTGGACTATGACAACAGCGAAGGTGCGGGGCCGGCTGTTGAGATTTTGATGAATTCGTTCGAACAACTTATTGCTGAGTCTGAGTCAATCATCGATAAAATTATGGAACTTTCTTGACATGACGCTTCATTCTTTGACCAACCAAGACATCTTTGACAGTAGGTACGAAGAGACCGTTTACTCAGGAGAAAAGGTTGCTGATCTGGACGCTAAGGTAAACTACGATGATTACAAGCGCCGATCGCGAGAGTTCAATAAGGGCGAGAGACTGAAGACTGCCAGCCATGATCCTGATAGCGCGTTCAAATCTGCGAGCAATTCAAATTGCAAGACTGAAACGATCAATGAGTTGGTTGCGCCTATGCAACTTCGGGCGGTTCAGAAGATCTCCTCAAGATCGGGAGTGCGATCTTTGACTCCGCTGATGGAGTGGGAGGGGAGTGTTGAGGCCATAGAGAGTGATGAGTTCGTTGCGCGGCTTCTCAATGTCACCACGGGCGAACTCCTGCCAACGGAGGAAGCATCGTTCCCCCTTTCCGAACTGAATGACATTCAGCGTGACAACCTGGAAGTAGGCGCTATCTTCAGGTGGGTGATAGGTCTGCAAAGACTTCCGAATGGAAATAAGCAGAGAGTGTCCGAGTTGTTCTTTCGGAGGCTTCCTGCGCATTCTGAAAGAGAGATTAACGCGGCCGTAGCAAGTATAGGAATGCAGTTGGATGCCCTGGATTGGGATGACGCCCCCTCAAGATGATGAGGTCGAGATCAGCGTCTTCGGTCCGGGCTACGGTGAGTCAATACTCATACACGCTGGGTCGGGCCGGTGGATAGTGATCGACTCTTGTCTGGCGGATGATCGACGGACGCCAGCACCGCTAAAGTACATGTCGGATATTGGCCTTGACGCCTCCACTGATGTTTGTGCAGTCGTTGCGACGCACTGGCATGACGATCACATCAAGGGCCTGAGCGCGATTCTACGCGCGTGCGTAAAGGCAGACTATTGGTACTCCGCAGCACTAACGAAAGGCGAGTTTCTTGCATTTCTCGCGGTACATGACAACCAACCAACGACGCTGGATCGGGGCGGGACGGAGATGCTGAAATGCCTCGAGCTGATGGAGGAACCTGGCAGAAAGATCAAGCGGCTATTGGAGGATACACTCGTCGCCGATTGGCCGGCCTCGAGGCTTGCCCACGGTCACGCAACTCGCCTTTTGGCCCTTTCACCATCCAGCAAGCAGTTTGACCAGTTTCTTCGAATGATAGGCGCCGAGCTATACGAGCTTCCCCTGAAAGCAAAAACAAGGCTGACAGCCGGGAGAAACGACCTTTCGATAGCTTCAGTGCTTGAAGTTGGTGCCTTGTCCGTATTGCTCGGCGCAGATCTTGAGCATTGCCAGGATCCGGACCTAGGTTGGGCAGCAGTGATCCACAACCGTAGTGGAAAGGGACCGAAGTCGGCAGCTATCAAAGTCCCGCATCACGGTTCAGCAGGCGCTCATCATGACCAGGTTTGGTCTGAACTGTTGGCCGAGGATGTTGTCTCAGTAGTTACTCCGTGGAGCTTGGCGGGGAAAAAACTGCCTACGGAAACGGACAAAGTGCGAATTTCAAGCCTTTCGAAAGCAGCATATATTACGGCTGAGAAGCCGCAAACCTTGAAGAAGCGCTACCCTCGGGCGGTAACCAAACACATCCGTAGATCGAGGGTTGAGATTACGAGTTCGGTTTATCGTTGTGGTCACGTTCGAATTCGCTTTCCAGAAGCCGATTTGGGCAAGCAGGTAATCGAACTCTTCAACGGTGCGGCACAATACTGAACCATATCGCACTTGCGGTGGCCACAACTGTGCCCGCCGGCAGGGTGGTTGCGGGTGCGCTCTCGGGGCAGATGCGGGCCTGCTCCGGGCCGGGGTCTTGATCGTTCGCGCTGGCCGTTCCGATTCCAACGATGCTGCACACGGACGAGGCCGGGCCTCCCAGGTTCGCTGGTGATCCATCCCGTGGCTTTGCGACGTTCTCCGACCCCGGTCGGTCCGGTCCGCCTCGCCAGTGGCGGCGGTCCCGGTGCTGCCCCGCTGATACGAACACGAAGGCACCGGCGTTGTTTATCTCGAGGCTCAGTAGGTCGCTTCGCCACCCGCTGTGTACGCTTCACGACGCACATTGCCGTACGCCATGCAACACGCGCTTCCGGCTGGCAGGCTGCGCCTTTGCCGGGCGGGAGTCGAACCCGCTGGATCACGATGAAAGGTTTCAAGTCATCCTGTCCTCCTTTCCAGGGCTTGGCCTGGCGCAACGCATCTCAAACTTGTTGCAAAGCGATGCGAGGAAGTATTCCTACAGCAGCGCGACTTTATGGGCTGGATGGTCGGAAACTCACATTCGGCCCAATCAACCATTTTTGGCTACATCCCGTCTTCGTTGAACCTTGCCGTATTTATACACGTGAACTATAATGCCCTGCCGAAACGTCCGGGGCACAGGTCTCGCGGTTGGAAGGATTCGATGGAACTGTCGCGACCAATACTGCGCCTTGCCCTCGCGCAAATGAATTCTTCGAACCGGCATTCGCCGAATATCGAGACCGTCGCAGCCGCTGCCGCCAGAGCCGCAGGCGACGATGCCGATGTACTGGCGCTTCCCGAAGCATCCGGCCTGATGAACAGGAATCGGGATGAATCCCGCAGAATCGTGGCGACTGAAGACAAGGATGAATTCATTGCGGCGTGCCGCGAATTCGCATCGACATACCGGCTTTGGATTCATATCGGCTCAACGCCGGTTTCCGCAGGCGAAGGGAAATACCGAAATCGCACCGTTCTGATTGACGACCGGGGACGCACTCGCGCCCGCTACGACAAGATTCATCTATTCGACGTTTTTTTGCCCGACCGCCCGCCAACGGGAGAATCGAAACGCTACGATCCCGGCGAGGAAGCAGTTCTGGTCGACACGCCCTGGGGGCCTTGGGGACTATCGATTTGCTACGACATTCGCTTCCCGCACTTGTACAGGGGCTATGCCGCGAATGGCGCGACTATCTTGTTCGCTCCTTCGGCTTTCACGGTTCCGACTGGACGCGCTCACTGGGAAGTTCTATTACGGGCGAGGGCGATCGAAAACGGAGCCTGGATCGTAGCGCCGGCGCAAGTCGGCAAGCACGACGACGGCAGAATTACTTACGGCCATTCCATGATCGTAGACCCTTGGGGCCATGTTGTCGTTGACCTCGGAGGGGTGGCGCCCGATCAGGCTATCGCAGTCCTGGATCTCAAGGAGGCGGCGGCGGCGCGGAAACAGATCCCGTCGCTGAAAAACGAACGCTCGTACAGTTTCCGCAGAGAGGATGCCCGAAATCCTCTTCGATCAGTCAGCATTGCTAAAATGGAGGACGAAAATGCTTAAATTAGTAAGAATTGCGCTTGGCGCGATATTCCTCGCCGCGGCATCGTTCGCGCATGCGGACGAACGCCCGGCAATAAAAGTCGCAGTCGACAATCTTTGGCCGACCATGGATCCCGTCATAGGGATTTCGACGACCGGAGCGCGGGTTCATTCCAATCTTTTCGATACGCTCGTTCGGCGCAATCGCTGGGAAGATCCGGAAGGCACCACGCTCGTTCCCTGGCTAGCCGAATCCTGGGAAAGAAAGTCGCCGAACGTGTGGGTCATCCACCTGCGTGACGGCGTGCCGTTCCACGACGGCCACGTGATGGATGCGGACGATGTCGCCTTTTCCATGTCGGAAGAGCGGCTGTGGGGCGAGAAGCCGCTGGCGCCCAGAGGAACGCGCTACGCCCGCGGCATCGTTCGAGTCGAAGCGACCGGACCGCTTACCGTCGAAATCGAAACTTCGACGCCCGATCCGAATTTCATCTTCCGCCTTGTTACTCCTCTCGGATTCGTTCTTCCGAAGCACTACTACGAGGAAGTCGGAACGGAAGCGTTCGGCCAAATGCCCATGGGCACGGGTCCGTACAAGCTGGTTTCCTTCGACCCGTCCGTCTCTGTAGAAGCCGTGGCCAACGACGACTACTGGGGCGGATCGGTCCCCGCCAAGTCGCTGACATTCCAGATCGTTCCCGAATATTCCACCCGTTTCGCAGGGCTGGTCGCGGGCGAATTCGATGTCATCGTCAGCGTGCCCGCCGACCAGGCCGAACAGGTTCGCAATACGAGCGGCGTAAAGCTTATGGAGAAGTCGATCGAGAACTACCCGATGTTTGCTTTCAACACGCTGAGCACCGAGCTTCTTCCCGACAATCCGCTAGTCGACGCCAATCTTCGAAAGGCGATGGTCACCGCAATCGACCGGGACGGAATCGTCGAAGCGCTGTGGGGAGACAAGACTTTCGTTCCGGCTCCGTTCAACTTTCCGGAATACGGCCAGTACTTCGATCCCGACCGGAAGGCTCGCTTTACCTACGACCCGGAAAGGTCGAAGGAATTGCTGGCCGAAACCGGCTACGACGGCAGGCCGCTCGTCTGGCACATTACGCGCGGATTCTACCCGAACTACGAGATCGCGGCGGAGTTCATGGTCGAGCAGTGGCGCGAGGTCGGCATTAATGTCGAGATCAAGATCGTCGACAATTTCTCCCTCGCCTACAAGCGCCCGTTCCACATGCTGAACATGTCCATGTCGAGCGAGTTTTCGGGCGACCCCTACCGCCCGCTTTGGATGGACTGGGGGCCGCTTTCAAGCCGCACCCGGGCCAGTCACAAGACATGGGCGCCGACGGATAGATTCCTCGAACTGGGAATGAAATTCGAATCCGCTCAGGAATTCGACGCCAGAAATTCAGCATATCTGGAACTTGTCGAAGAATGGGAGAATGTAACGCCGGGCATGTATCTATGGCGAAACGTAGTTAGCTACGCCGCCCGCGAAGATCTGGATTGGGACCCCGGCAATTCGGCGGTGACGATTTTCGACGACTTGTATCTTGGTTCGTCCTGATGCCGCGCGGCGGGAGGGCTGATGGCCGACGCGCCCGCCGTTCTTTCCATACGAAATCTCTCGGTCGCCTTGCCGGAAGGCGGCGACCGGGACTACGCGGTGCAAGGCATTGCGCTTGATGTAAAGCCGGGCGAAACCGTCTGCCTTGTCGGAGAAAGCGGCTCGGGCAAGACCGTTGTCGCCCATTCGGTCATCGGCATGCTGCCGAAGGCGCTGCCCGTCGTGGACGGAAAGCTGCGATTCGAGGGACGGGAGCTGCCGCCCCAGCGCAGCAAAGCCTACGACTCGCTGCGAGGCCTGAAGATATCGCTGATATTCCAGGATGCCGTAGCAAGTCTCGACCCGGTTCAGCGAACGGGGCGCCAGCTCGAAGAAATTCTGGCGGTTCACGGCGTCGCCCGGCGCGCCCGGTTCAAGCGCGCGCTCGAAATGCTGGAAGCCGTCGGGCTTCCGGACCCGGCTCGAATTTATCGCTCCTATCCCCACCAGCTGTCCGGCGGCCAGGCGCAGCGGGTCGTTATCGCGGGCGCGCTGCTGCTCAGCCCGAAACTGCTTATCGCCGACGAGCCCACAACGGCGCTGGACGTTACCACCCAGGCCGAAATCCTCGGGCTGCTGGCGAGGCTGAAAAAAGAACGGGGCGCTTCCGTGCTCTTCATTACTCACGATTTCGGAATCGTCGCGGAGATCGCCGACCGGATCGCCGTCATGAAGGACGGTGAAATCGTAGAATTCGGAGCGGCGAATACCGTTCTGGACGCGCCCGAGCATCCTTATACCCGGCGGCTTCTGGCGGCGGCCCGCAAGAGCGCCGCGGTTCGCGAATCGCGATCGTCGCAGCCGGTGCTGGAAGTCGACGACCTGCATCTCACCTACAGAACCGGAGGGCTGCTTTCCAGAAAAAGCGTACATGCGGTCAAGGGAGTTTCGCTTAGGCTCGAGGCGGGGCGCACGCTGGCGGTTGTCGGCGAAAGCGGATCGGGAAAATCGTCGATGGCCCGGTGCATATTGAGGCTCGAGGCCGCCGACTCGGGAGCGATTCGCTTTCGGGGCGAGGACATTACATCCCTGACAGGGACGAGATTGCGCGCGCTGCGCAAGAAAATCCAGTTTGTGCAGCAAGATCCATACAGTTCGATAAACCCTCGGCAGAGAATTCTTTCGGCGATCGCGGAAGGGCCGATCATCCACGACGCGCCAAGACGCGAAGCCGAAGCCAAAGCCGCCGATCTTCTGGAAACCACGGGACTCTCCGCCGTCGCCGGCCGGCGCTACCCGCACGAGTTCTCCGGCGGCCAGCTACAGCGGATCTGCATAGCCAGGGCGCTTGCGCTCGAACCGGAGCTGCTCATAGCCGATGAAGCGGTTTCGGCTCTCGACGTGTCCATCCAGGCTCAAATCCTCGACCTGTTCCGTTCATTGCAGTCCAAGTTCGGATTCGCCATGGTATTCATCACGCACGATTTACGGGTCGCGAGATCGATTAGCGACGACATCCTGGTCATGAAGGACGGCGAAGTCGTAGAGAGCGGGCTTGCCGCCCGAGTATTCGACGCTCCGGCGCATCCCTACACGAAGGCTCTGCTGTCGGCGGCGCCCGACATCGCCTCGCGGCGAACGGCCGAAGCCGCATGACCGCCTATATTCTGGCGAAGCTGTTCCGAGCGGCTGCGACGCTTTTGATCGCTGTTTCGATGGTGTTTGTATTTATCCGGTTTTCCGGAGATCCTGCGGCGGCGCTCGCGCCGCCGGACGCTCCGCAGGAGGTCATCGACCAGTACGCGGAGGCGATGGGCCTGAACAAGCCTCTATGGCAGCAGTACGCAAGCTACCTCGCCGGGCTTGCGCGGGGCGAGTTCGGATATTCGATCCACACGGGACGGCCGGCGCTGGAACTGTTCCTTGAACGGCTGCCGTCCACTCTGAGGCTGGGAAGCGCGGCTTTGCTTATCGCCCTTGCGGCCGGCATACCTCTCGGCAGTTTCGCCGCCATAAACCGCGGAACGAGGATCGACCGCTTCGCCATGGCCTTTTCCGTATTCGCTTTCGCGATGCCGAACTTTCTATTCGGCCTGTGCGTAATTCTCGGCGGCGCGCTGATATTCCAAGTCTACTTCGGCGGCACCGACGCCAGCGTCCTGCCCGCGGCCCTGACCCTCGGCCTAGCCGCGATGGGAAGCTTCGCCCGCTTTGCGCGCTCGTCACTGCTTGAAACGATAAACGCCCCGTTCATGCGGGCGGCGGAGGCCCGGGGCGTGCCCTACATGCGGCGGCTCGCGTTCCACGCCGCGCCGAACGCGGCCATACCGCTCGTTACGCTCATCGGGCTGTCGCTGGGAGCTCTCATTGCCGGGTCGGTCGTTACGGAGCAGGTGTTCGGCTGGCCGGGAGTCGGCCAGCTGCTCGTCCGCTCCGTCGCCACGCGAGATATCGCCACGGTCCAGTTCATCGTTCTCGCCGTCGCCTGCACGATGGTATTGGTGAACCTGCTCGTGGATCTGCTCTATCTGGTTATCGACCCGCGCATACGGTCCCGCTGAAATGGAATCTTCCAGGCCCCGCATCGGTCCGCCGGCCATTCCCTGGTCGATCAGGCTATCCGTCTGTTTTATCTGCCTGTTCGTTCTCTTCGCTCTGTTCGGCGAATTCCTATCGCCCTACGGCTTCCGCGAAACTTCGATGTTCGACAGGCTGCTTCCTCCCGGCTCGCCCGGATACGTCCTCGGCACCGATGCGCGCGGTCGGGACGTTCTGGTTCGCCTGGCGGTCGGGGCTCAAATTACATTGATCGTCGCGATCGCGGGGACATTGATCGGAGCCGTAATCGGTTCGCTCCTAGGAATTGTCGCGGCGGCGCGGCGCGGCGCGGTTGAACATGTCATAGTCGCCGCGATCGACGTTCAAGCCTCGCTGCCGATAATCGTCGTAGCCCTTTTCGTACTTGCCATGTTCGACAATAGCTTTACCTTGTTTTTGCTGCTGGTGGGATTAACCGGCTGGGAGGTCTACGCCCGGCTGATGAGGGGAGCCACGCTTTCCGTGAAGGAACGCGGCTATGTAACCGCCGTTCGAGCGCTTGGCGCATCTCCGGCCCGGATTTACCTTCGGCACATTCTGCCGAATATCTTCAATGTCGCGCTGGTTCAATTCACGATCAACCTGCCGCTTACCGTATTGCTGGAAACCGCATTGAGCTTTCTCGGACTCGGCGTGCAGCCGCCTTTGACGAGCCTTGGCCAGATCATGAGCGAAGGTCGCGACAGGCTGCTGACCGCGTGGTGGCTGACCTTGTTTCCCGGGGCTGTAATTTTCTTCCTCGCGCTATCCGTGAGCCTGTGCGGCGACTGGATAAGGGACAGGCTGGACCCGACCCTTCGTTCGGAGACGTGAGAGCGGCGGCCGCGCCGCCTCGATCATGCCCGGAAGGAAATTCGGGCGAGCTCGCGCGATGCGGGAATGCGCTCCGAACAACCCGATTCAACGTCCTGGAGAATTTCGGGATCAATTCGAAGGAGTGAGAAGCGCTTCGGGGACTGAAAGAACTCGGCCTTTGCAAGTTTTGGCGATCGAGCGCCGGGCCGGCAGCCTGAACGGCGCGCTGTTTTGAAATTATCTGTCGAAGCCGGATGCTCGCTTCGAGCAATATCGGCTAGTGAAGCGCCGCAGGCCGCCGACTCGGCCGGAAGAATTCATCGAACCTCGCGCCTGGACGTCCAACGAGCCTGAATTTGATCGCAGACTATCGCCTTCCGCTGTTGAACTTCCATGTTATTTGCGCTTTTTCATTCAATCTCCACGAATCTCGGCATCGGCCTTTGTCGCAGGGACAAGTAATTGAAGCATCCAATCAAGAATCGCGAGGCTGATGACGCGAGCCCAGAAAGCCATTGGATCGATAATGAGGAAGCGATTCTTCTTTCGCCCTATGGCCGAAGCGAGATTATTGCGAAATTCCTGTATCCGGGAGCATGGGCCGCGCTGATTCTTATCGCCGGAGTCCTGCGATTCTGGGACCTCGGCGCGCGAACAATGCACGACGGCGAGGCCAAATTCGCCAAAATCGCATGGGATGCTCTAGAGGGAGGGAGCATTGCGTTCGATGCGAGCGTTCACGGTCTCTTGCAATTGCCAGCCGCGGCTGCATTGTTTTTCCTGCTTGGCGACAGCGAGACTACGGCTAGGCTCATAAGCGCTGCCGCGGGAACGGCGATGGTTGCCATGCCGTATCTTTTGCGTTCGCGCCTTGGAGAAACGGGAGCATACTTCACCGCGGCGATGCTGGCGGTATCGCCTAGCCTGCTGTATTTCAGCCGCTTTGCCGGGAGCGATATCCTAGTCGCCGCCTTCTCCCTGGGAATCGCCATCGCCGTCTGGCGACACTTCGAGAACTTCGAAAAAACTGCCGCAGGGGAACGCGGAATTGCCTCAAGCTTTAGGGAAGCCAACCTATACGCGGTCTCGGCCATGCTCGCCCTTGCAATCGCCTCGAAGGAAACGGCCCTGGTTTTTCCGCTCGTTCTCGGCGCCTATCTTGCGCTGACGGCCGTTTGCCAAATCCTATCCGCGGCGCGGGAACGAATGAATTCCGAGTCGGAATTGAATGGCGGCGGTTCGAGCATTTACCGATTTCTCGCTGCCGGCCTGAAGTTTCGCGAAGTCTCCAAAGAAGTGTCCATGCTGGCATTTCTCGCAACTACAACCGTGTCGCTGGCGGCGGCGTCGTTCGGAATATTGCAAGTCGCCCAAATGGATTTCGGCGCGGAACCCGCTCTTTCCGGAGCCGGGGCCGGCGGCCCGCTACCGGGCGTAGGAGCGGCGGTCGCGGCAGCCTGCGTTTTCGTTCTCGCGGTCGGATACGGCTTGAGATGGAACTGGAAGGCATGGCTGATTTCCGCCGCCATCCTCTACATTCTGTATTTTATTCTTGTTCCGGGGCTCCTCGGTTTTCTGGGAGGATTCCATTCCGGCATCTTGACTCTGATAGGCTATTGGCTCGACCCGCAGGGCGCGCCCGGAGGAGAGCAGCCCTGGTTTTACTTCATACTGCTCTCGCTCGCCTACGAATATCTCCCTTTCTGCCTAAGCATCGCCGCTACCGTATATTACATAAGGCGGCCGGACGCTTTTGCCTTGTTCCTTGCATTTTGGTCCTGGGCGGCGATTCTTGCATTTTCGCTTTCGGCGGAGAAGTTTCCTTGGCTAACGGTCTATATCGCTCTGCCCTTGATCCTGCTGTCCGGCAAATTTCTAAACGACGTTGTCGAGCGCTGCGGATTTCGGCACCCTGCAACCATCGCGTTAATGATGATCTGCGCGCTGCTGTTCGCTTTAACCGCCAGAACCGCGCATCAAGCCAGCTTCAAGTTCGGCGACATTCCCGTCGAGATGCTCGTGCAGAAGCAGAGCGGCCTAGGGCTTCAGGCCCTGGCGAAAGCCACGCGCAAAACGGACGGCCTGTTCGTTGCCGTCGACGGAACGGATGGATTCCATTGGCCCTGGTCCTGGTATCTGCGCGGCATGAGCGACGCTCTCTTCGTATATTGCGGAGCCGGGAAAGACCTGCTGCCGACCAACGTGGACGTAGTATTCGTAAACGAGAATGTCGCGATTGAAACGAGCGAGGCAGGATTCGGCAAGTCTTACGAGCAGGAATTGGTATTGCCGCACCGTTCATGGTTCCCCGAAAGCGTCTACAAGGGGAAAGCGCTTGGCGAACTTGCCGCCTCGCTGTCGGACGAAGGCACTTGGCGAAGCCTTGCCGACTACTTTCTAAATCGCAGCATCCGAACGGAGTCCGGAATATGCCTTCCTTCCGAGGGAATATATACGTGCCTCGGAAGCGAATACACGGCCGTTTACAACAAAATAGAAACGGGCGACCATCGAATTCCCTGCAGCTTTTAGCGACGCGCTTCGGGGCGCTTTCATTCCGGAGCTGTTCAAGAATAGACGTTCTCGATTGTTTCGAGCGCGAGGGCGTCGCGAACTATCCGGCCCGCATCAATGCGGCCGGCCGGCATTTCGTCGAAATGATTCCGTTCGAGAAAAGCTAGTAGCCAAGGCTTGGAAATTCGAAAATTCGCCAAGGCGGCGGAAAGCTTCCGGATTCCGAATCTCGGCAAGACGCCTTCGTTTCATTGCCTTGTTTGAATGCGGCGAGCCGCTCCCGGAACGCCTGAGCGCGTCTTCCTTTATGCAAGCAGACTATCGTCATGCGATACGCGGGGATTCGAAAGGAATCGTCTCTGCAGGCCGGACGGTCCGTCGGTCGATATTCTACCCCAGAACCGAGAAGCTGCTTTCCCTATTGATTTCGCGCTTGCGGGAATAGAACGACGCGTTCAAACTTCTTCCCGTATAGGGAAGCCTGAATTCAAGCGGCGATACGTCGTGGTCGTTTCCGGATTCGCAGTATTCAATCAGGTCCGCCATCAATTTGCCTGCAATCGGCGCATTCTTGTATTGATTGCCGCTTGTTCCAATGGCCATGTAGAAGCCGGGAACGGCAGACTTGTCGTATACCGGAATCCAGTCGTCCGTCACGTCGTATAAATCGACGACGCCTTTCATGCGATTTGGAATTCCAAGAGCGGGCACGCGCTGAGCGTAGCGATAAACTTGATTTGTCCATTGGTCGGAAAAGTTCCGGTCGTAGGAGTCGGGATCCACGTGCTCGCGAGGGTCGCAGGGCGGGTCTTCGGAACCGATTAGAATAAAATTCCCTTTCTCGGGACGCACGTAGCAGCCGATATCGCTGTCCGAAATCACGAAACCGTTTTTGAAGAAATCGAATCCTTCCGGCGCAGGAACGTGCGCGACCTCCTGCTTCAGCGCCCGCGTCGAAATCGTCATGTCGCCGTGAGCGTTCGCCATCCGGTTGATGCGGCTCGACCAAGGCCCCGCCACGTTTACGACGACGGGCGCTTGCAGTTCGCTTCCGTCGTCAAGCCTTACGCCTGCAACTTTGCCCGAGGACAAATTGATCCCGACGACCTCGCGTTTGAATAGGAAGCGTCCTCCCGCAGACTCGCAGGCGCATTGAATATTCTTCGTGGAAAGCTGCGGATCGGTCACATACCCGGCGGTTTTCCAGTACAGCGCTCCGGGAAGCTTTGAATCGTTCGGAACCCCGAATTCCGCGTCGTCTGTTCGCCGGGGCGGGCCGAAGCTTCTGAGATCGTAGATCGGCAGTCGCGCTTCGACATCGGACGTGTTCCAGGATTCGCACGGAATGCCGAGTTCGCGGCTAATACTCTCATGCTTTTCCAGATAATCGTTCGCTTCGGTCTGCATGACCAGGCATCCGATTTCGCGAAACTCGGCCATTCCGCCCGGGTCGCGGACTCCCAGGTAATCATCCCAGTCCCTCCAATAGTGATAGCCTTCCCAAGCGAACGCCGTGCCTTCAAACGTGGAATAATGGACGCGAATAATCGAGCAGGAGCCGCTTGTCGGCCCGTAGCCGGCCGCCGGATTCCGGTCGACGGAAATCGTCCTGATTCCCCTGCAATTCAATTCCAAGGCGATCGCGGCGCCAATAATGCCTGCGCCGATTACGATACAGTCGGTTGCGCGTGTCATCGCTGCTCTTCCATGATTGAAACGCTCCGTTCGATATGAGCGGAAGCTCCCCCGCAATGCCGGCACGCTAAACGCCCCGCGCGAAAACTTCAAGACGCGCGGCATTCGCCTCGATTTTCGGCCGATAGCGCCTCGTTTCCGACCGCGTTTCAAACGATCTCGCCTGGGAGGCGGATCGCTCGCCGCGACCGATCCGCCCGTGCTCTTGCAACCCGTCGATATGCTGGAAAATCTCTCATGCGGCATTGGATTCCAATGCTCCGCCGCCTAGGATCGGCCGATTGGACAGCCGCCGCCGCGCCGCCGCCATCGGGCGAACAGAGGAATCGAATTGCCCGGGCGACCGAAGCCGTTCGAAACACTCGATGCGTAGATTCAGTCGACCGGCGCCTTTCCTCTCGGAATGTTTTTCGCTCGATCGTAAAAGGGCGGGTCAACAATTCTGCAAGCCGCGCCGCCTGATTCATCAGAGCGGATAGTCAGCTCCCTGCCCGGCCAGTTTCCTTCGCGGAAAAACCTGGCGTAGCCGATTCCGGCGCCCAGAAACGGCGACTGCGCGCCGGTGGTTACGATTCCAACTTGTTCGCCGCCGTCGAAAACATTGCAATCTCGGCCTGGAGTCCGCTCGCTGCATATCAGGCCGAAAATCCGCTTTCCGCGTCTTGCGTTCAACAGGGCTTCGCGCCCGATAAATCCTTCCTTGCCGAGGTCGGCAAACTTTCCGAGGCCGGCCTCGAACGGAGTCATCGTATCATCGAAATCGCCGCCGCTGTCCAGAATGCCCGCCTCTATCCTGCGAATGTTCATGGCTTTCATGCTGCTGAATACCAGGCCCTTGGGCCCTCCGACTTCCATGAGATGGTTCCAAAGGCGCGGACAATCGGTTTTTTCGCCTTGAGCATATATCTCGTATCCCAGCTCGCCAGTCCACCCGGTTCTGGAGACAAGCAGGCTTTGGCCGCCGACATCGAAATTGCCGCAGCCGAAATACCGCAAATTCGCATCGATCGCCCCGCCCGAAGCCGAATTCATGATTTCAAGCGACCTCGGCCCCTGAATTTGAATCGCGCGCGAATTCGGATCGGAAATCTTTACGTTGAATCCCTGGCAATGCGCCAGAAGCCAGGTATGCATGCTTCCGTCCGGCTGGACGAACCAGAATCTGTCCCGAGCGAGCCTGAACAGGATTCCGTCCATGAAGACGCCGCCGCTGAACGTGCATGCGAGCGTGTAGTGCCCCTGCCCGACTTCGAGATTCGATACCTTGCGAGTGAAGATTTTTTCCAGAAACGGCAGCGAATCGCGCCCCGAAATTTCAAGCGGCCGCTCGGGCGTATCGACGAGAATGGCTTGCCGGCGAAGGGCCCAGTAAGCGGCAACGGGATCTTCTCCGTTGCAGTGGGCGAAGAAGCGTCCCGCGCAGACTCGCAGAACGGTATTCTCGTTTTCATAGCACCTGTGGAAAGGCGACGGTTCCGTGCTTCCGCCATAGATTCGAAAAATTTTCGCCGGGTCGATTGTGTGCGCGCTGCTCATGGCGTGTAGCCTTACTGCTCCGTCCGCGGCACCCCGATGCCGGCCCCTGTTCCGAGAGGGCCTAGGGCGATCCGGGCTGGTTCGCCGTATTTCGCGATAGACCGCGTCCCGGTGGATTCTTTTCGCGGCATGGCCGACGCGCACGACGAAGCGCGCGGCAAGCCGTCGATTGACGCGGTAGCGACTCCGGCGAAGCGACGCAAGTCGCGAATGCGGGCGCAGGCATGCGCGAGGTGCGCCCGGCGGCCGGAAAGCATGGCGAATCCTAATTTCTACGGAACTTGCCCCTCGGTCGGAGCGCCGCGATTCCAAGTCGGCATTGGCCGGCGAAATGGGTTTGCGCGCTTCGCCCGAAATTGTACAATGCTGCGCATGCACTATGACTACATTGTAGTCGGCGCAGGATCCGCCGGCTGCGTACTAGCCAATCGCTTGTCGACAGATCCGGGAAAAAGCGTGCTTCTGGTCGAGGCGGGTCTGGACAGCAAGGCGCTTTCCTTGAAAATCCCTGCTGCCATGCTCACGAATCTCCGGAGCAAAAGGCACAATTGGGCGTATTTGAGCGAGCCCGAGCCGGAACTCGGCGGCAGGCGAATGCAGCATGACAGGGGCAAGGCGGTCGGCGGCTCTTCTTCGATCAACGGAATGGTATTCATCCGCGGCCACGCGATGGATTTCGAAGGGTGGCGGCAATCGGGCTGCCGGGGCTGGGGATATGCGGACGTGCTGCCGTACTTCAAGAGAATGGAGTCCTACGAGGGCGGCGGCGACCGCTATAGAGGCGGCAACGGTCCTATGAAGGTTCGTCGCCCCGATCCTAGCAACCCGCTTTACACGGCCTTCCTAAAAGCCGGCGAAGAGGCCGGCTATCCTGCTACCGACGACATTTGCGGCTATCGCCAGGAAGGCTTCGGCACTCTGGACAGCACCGTTTGGAACGGCGAGCGGTGGAGCGCGGCGCGAGGATATCTCGACCCCGTGAGAGGCAGGCGCAATTTAACGGTCATGGAAGGAGCCAGGGCCTTGCGCATCCTGGCGGAGGACCGCCGGGCGGTCGGCATTGAGTTTTCCAGCAAAGCCGCAGGCAAAGCGGCCGCATTCGCCAATGCCGAAGTCATCGTTTCGGCAGGCGCGGTCGGCACGCCGCAGCTTCTTATGCTTTCAGGGATCGGGCCCGGGGATCATCTGCGCTCAGTCGGTATCGATGTCGTCGCCGACCTGCCGGGCGTAGGTCGAAACTTGAACGACCATCCCGACTACGTGCTAAAGTACAAGTGCTTGAAACCGGTTTCTATTTGGCCGAAGACCAGGCTGATCGGAAAATTTGTCGAGGGATTGAAGTGGCTGCTCCTGCGCGAGGGCGCCTGCGCATCGAACCATTTCGATACGGTGGCGTGCGTTAGATCCGGACCGGATGTCGACTATCCGGATTTGCAGCTAACGATCACGCCTGTCGCGGTGGACGACAAGACCTGGAAACCGATACCGGAGCACGCCTTTCAAATTCACGTAGGCTTGATGCGCGCCTACAGCCGGGGAATGATCTGCTTGAGGGATTCAGACCCGTCCTCGCCTCCGCGAATTCTAGTGAACTATCTCCAGGACGACCGGGACCGCGACAAGCTTCGCAACGGTATCGGAATCGTGCGCGAACTGGTCGCTCAACCGGCGTTCGCCGAAATCTGCGGAGAGGAAATTTTTCCGGGTTCCAGCGCGCAAACCAACGAAGAATTGGACACGTCCCTAAATGAGGCGATCGCATCGCAATGGCATTTGTCGGGAACGGCGCGAATGGGTTCGGATTCCGATTGCGATGCCGTCGTCGACGCTCGGGGACGAGTTCGCGGCATGGAGTGCCTGCGCGTCGTCGACGCGTCAATAATGCCCGTCGTTACAAACGGAAACACCAACGCTCCGACGATTATGATCGCGGAGAAATTGAGCGACGATATTCTAGGACTCCCGCCGCTGACGCGAATCGAGGAAAAATATTGGATAAGCCATGATCACGGGCGCCTCGTCGCGTCCGGCCGCGCGCACTGACCATTAGTCAATATTCTTCTGAGCATTTAGCTTTTGGATAGCGCTGTTCGGGCCGGTTTCCAGCACTCGCTCCATGGTTTGCGCGGAAAGCTCCGGGGTGTCGCGCCCCATCAGGGTCAGGGCGGCGAGCCTCCAGGCTATCACCGCGTTGATCGCCACCGCCCGCTTGACGCGCTCGGCGGTGGAGAGGGCGATTTTCTCCACTTCGCAGCCGATCTTCAGGATTCTGTGCCAATCCTCGATGCGCCAGCGCAGAGAGTAGAGATCGAGGACGCTCGCGGCTTCGTGGCGGTCGGCGACCGGCAAGGTCGTTAGCAGCAGCCAGTTCACGGGATCGCTCCGCTCGGGCGGATTCGCTTCGATCACGTGAACCGCGTTCAGCCGAATCGGGGTGCTTCCGAGGCGCCGGCGCTCCTTCCGGGGAACCGGAATCTCGATCTCCCGCCAGCGCAGCTGCGCTTGGGCGCGCCGCGTTTCGCGTCCGGCAAAGCCCTTCTGCCCGCGCGCCTCCCTCCGGGCCGAGGCCCGGTCCACGCGGACCTCGTGGTCGGCGAGCGCGGGCGAGCCGCGC
>MPMP01000183.1 GCA_002238565.1 Albidovulum sp. bin36 | reverse complement strand
CGCTCCAGCCCGCGCCGGCTCAGTCCAGATCTTCGAGATTCTTGCGGATGGTCGGCTGGTTGTCCTTCACCGAGGCAGCGACGTAGTCGGCCCGGCAGCTCTCGACCAGGCAGCGGGCGGTCTCCTGCTGCGCGTGCAGGGCGTCGAGGGTGACCACCCGTCCCTTCAGGTCGAGATCCTGCGACAGCTGGCGCACGGCCTTGATCTCGTTGGTTTTCGAGACGACCTGCACCTGCACGAGGACTAGGCCGCTGCCGTGCTCGACGGCGGCCACCATCATCCGCCGTTCGCCCTCGATATCTGCCTCGAGCCTCCGCGTACGTCCTTGCCGTCGAGGGCGACCGGCGCACCGGCCTTGCCGAACTGCTCGATCCACTCGCGCAGAGCCGTCTCCAGCAAGTCCGGCAGCATGGAGGACAGAACGTAGTGGAAGGTCGAGGTTGCCGGGGCCGTGAAGCGCTGCCGGCTCGGACTCCAGAACCCGCCGACGGCCCTGAGCTACTCTTCGTCCAGGCGGGCGGCGTATTCGCCGAAAGCCGCAATGCCGCGGTAGCCGCTCAGCTAGGCGGCGATCATGATCGTCATGTAGCAAGCGATGTCGTAGCGCTGGCCGCGCTTCTTGCGAAAGTCGGGGATGGTCTGCAGATAGGTGTGCAGGCTGCGCAATTCCTCGGCCGGCATCGGCTCGCCCTTCGCGTCGGCCCGCCATTCGGGCGCCGCCAGTTCGAAGCGCGTTAGCAAATCCCTCCGAAGCGCGACGGGTCGACGAAAGTCTCCGCAAGAAGAACCGGAAAGCCGTGCAGCTCGCGCATGTCGCTCGACAGGCGGCGCAGGCTGAGGGCAAGTATCCGGGACGCCAGGTTGGAAACCTGGCCGCGCTCCGTCAGCATCACGAACCGACTGTTGTCGGCAATCAGATGCAGGCGTGAGAACTGCTGCTCGGGCGACTAGCCGATCCAGGCGTCCCGCGCGCCGACGTTGAAGGCGCCCGCCGTCCAGCCCGGAAGGGCCAGCCAGACCTCGCCCCAAACCGCCACGTGCCGAAGCGACTTGCCGAAAAGGCTGTGGAACGGAAGATAGTGATTCTCCCTGGCCAGCGCGTCCCAGTGGCGCTGTTCCCCGGCACCGCTCACCGGGCGAACCGCGACCTCGCTTAGCGCCGGCTCGACGTCAAAAGCGCTCAGAATCACCATGTGGGATTAATAACACGGCGACTTCTGGAAAGCCGGACCTAAATTTGGCTTCGGGATGAGCGCGGCTCGCTTTGTGGACTTTTGAGCAGTCCTGCATTGTCCCTGATTGAGACTGCAATGCGCCCAAGGAAAGTTGGAAATATGAATATCGACAATACACTTGCCGTTGGTATGAAAGCTATTCCTGAAATACGTGCGCGGAACATCGTCCTTCGATTTCCGAATGGTGCCGAAAACAAACCTTGAATCACACGGTCCAAGCAGGTTTTCGAGAATTCCCGTGTTTTTTTACGCGCACATTCGAGCTTTTGGATATATTGCTGTCTACAAATTCCGTCCATTGTTTGCCCTACCCATAATGCCTCTGCTACCCCTCGGACTACGCTTCTAGGCAATGATAATCACTTGCCGTCTTTTGCACGACAGCGGTGAATCCCATGCCAAAAATTTTGGTTATTAGTCCATCTTGGGATAGGTTTGGGATACGTGTAAAAAGTTGTCGCAGCATAGATGCAACACGGGCGCATGGTCGGTTCCGGGAATTATCTAGCGGCGGATCGGACCTATTCTATGATTCCGCCGGCCAGCTCCATGGTCCGAGCCATGTTCACGATCATCGCCGCCATGGCGGAGCTGGAATCTTCGCTAATCAGCGAGCCCGTCAGTGCCTGTATGAAGGACGCCGCCGCGCGCGGCAAGCATCTTGGCCGGCCGCCTCTCGCTCCCGAGCCGGTGAAGAATAAGCGCCACTTTCTCTATTCGGAGTACATTCTGATTCTCAAGCAATTGCAGCCGGCGACGTTCCGGAGCGAGCGAACCGGTCGTACTTCCAGACGAGGACGCAATCGACCTCGCGGCTGCGGACGCTGGCCATCAGGGCATTGGGTTGCGGGCAGCCCTTCCGGCGGCCGGAAACGGCATGGTCGCACAGGTCGCTACACCTAGGCAACTATTGATCACACGCGTACCTTTCGGAAACTAACTCTCTCGTTTTCTGCTCGATCCATTCCTTTGTTATCCCGAAAGACTCCCGATCTCTCATCCAGATTTCATTCATGCGCATGTCTACTGAGATGACGATTACTCATGCAGCATGGCCGCGATACTGGCGCTGACATCAGCCAGTTCCGGGTGGATGCGCTCCGAAAGCCAGGCATGCTGTCGTGGTGAAAGCTGTTCCAAGCGACGCAGGACGATATCGGAGCATGTCCTCCACCTTGGGGCAAAAACAGGTTCGTGATGAGCGATCCGGTTCCTGAGATCCCTGATTTTCAGAAGATCCCTGTGCAGTTTCTTGACGTCTTCTCCGTCAGGCCAGATCTTCCTCAGGAACGGAATCCAGAATTCCCTGCGGTATTTCTTTTCGTGCAGGGCGACCCAGAAATGGAAGGTCAGTTCGGCGACAACCCTGCCGGAATCCACATCCCTGCCGCGATTCTTCAACCGTTTGCGGGCATCCCGGATGTTCTGCCGGCGATGATCGTCAAGCTTCCTTGTAAAGGCACGGGCGCGATACCAGTCCTCCCGCTGGACATGATCAATGATTGACGCTGCCGCGGCATTGCGAAGTACAATTTCGAAACCGCCGACGGTCTCCAGCAACAGGCCTGAAAGCCGGGCGCTCAACTGGTAAAGGAAAAGCGCCTCGACATCGGATGCGGTTGCCTCCCTGTAGGCGGCGAGGCGGTTGGCGTTGATGCCGCATATGATCTCCCTGACGCTGTCACGGTCGAGTGACTCCAGATATTGACTGTTCAGAGACATTCGCCTATCTTTCCCTGTGAATACTCTGGGAGTTCCCTGTCATCGAGACATACTCCCAGAGTACCGTTTTTGCGGAAGAACGATACGCTTGTGAAGGCCATGAAAGCGCGGCTGAGTGACTTATCGCAGCCGCTCGAAGGTGGCACCGTCGAGCGGTATGAATCAAATAATTTGTCATAGATATAGCCTCTAATTAAATTGATTGGCGACAACTCGGGATCTGCACGCACTGGGCGCCCGCGCTCCTGTATTTTCTTGCATAAACTATTCTCCACTAGTGTCCCCTGACTAGTCGCGGGCAAAGATCGGCCGCTGTTTCGAGCTTCCGAAGGGCGGAGGAAGGAAGAGGTTCTACCGCACAGCCAGGCAATTTTATCCGAGCAAGCTACAGAGATTATTCGATACAAGGGAGGTGCGTGATTAACTTAGCGTTAATACCGGTCATGCTGGTCGCATGAAACGCAATGCGTTTCATAGCCCGTATCCGTCAACTATAATCGTGAAAGCGCTATTTCATCGGCGGCCATGAAGACCATCGCATATCTCAGAGTTTGAATCATAAATCGTTGTTATTAAATCCTTTTTAATCAAGAACATATTTCTCAAGCCACCCGTCGCATGAGGAACCGGCACGGTAATAGGGGCAACTTTCCGGGAATTGGTTCTAGCCTGACAGGGTATTCCGGGACGATTGGTGGTTTTTCCCGATGAGGGGATTCCCTTTGGAATCGACTTGTGTTTCCAAGGGGCATGGATAATTCGCAGACGGACATTCGGACGCAGGCGTTCGGTCGAGCGGTGGCGACAGTCCGTCGCGG
>MPMP01000182.1 GCA_002238565.1 Albidovulum sp. bin36 | reverse complement strand
GTGTACGAAACAGCAGTGGATAGCCGTTAAGGTCGTGTGCTCGATATATAGCACATGAGCGAAGCTGTCATATGAGGAACCGAGTGCGTCAACGCGCACGCTCGGGTCTGTGGGGGGCGGGGCTCGGCAACGACCCCGTCTACCCGGCCCAATGCGCTGGTTACCGCCTATGCCGCCAGGCACTTCGAGAACGAAGTCGCGCGGACGTTCGCAAGCCGGGGTTTCCCCGGGCGGCTCGAACTCATGAAGCAGTGCCTCCTCCGATCGATGGAGCCGTTTCCGCCCCGTATCTCCAGGGCCCCCAGCCGGTTCGACATCCTCGACGCGGTGATCCATCTCCAGGCCTTCGTGGTGAACGCGCGAGGCTGTACCGACAATCTCGCTCATGTCTGGGTCCGGGAGAAGGAACTGACGGGAGAGGACGGCGCGCCGCTTGCGGACGCGGAAGTGGGCTTCGCACCGGGAAACGAGGCCGTGCTCGATTCGCTCTCGGCGGAATTCGCGGGCTACCTGGGAGACCTCGGTCCGTGGTTCGCGTATCTCGGGCGCTTCCTGCATGCGCTTGAGCATCATGTGCCGCTCTACGTGCCGGGGGACACGGTTTCGCAGGTGACGTTGCGGAGGTTCGAGGAGATGGGCGAGCGGATCGGGGACGCCGAGCTCCGCGGGGATCGTGAAGAGGCAGACAGCCTGACGCGCGAGCGGAGCGCGCTGGTTTCGTTCTTTCCGATCGTGGAACATGCGTTCGGCGAAGACGCGAAGAAGGGGGTCTTTCAGTTCCAGATGATGACGGACTTCGAGACCGTCGTGGAAATCGCCCAAAGGCTGCTGCTGGAATTGGGATGAGGCGGCGACATGCGCCTTGCCGAAAGATCCGGTGTAAATTGGCGGGCGCCTGAAGAGATTGACGCATCGAGGCACCGGACACGCCGCTGCGGTCACCAGCGGACTTCAGCAACCAACTGCAATTTCCGGCCGTCACCTACTTTGGCCGTGCTCGGCACGGGAGCGCCGGCGACGTGTCTACCGCCGCGGCCTCGCAGGCGGACCGGACACGGCCCGGCACTCCCGCAGGGTTCACCCGATGGCGACGCTACGCTTTCCTTTCGATCTCGGCCCAGTGCTTCTCCGTCTGCGCAGCCAGCCGGGGAAGCCCCTTCGCCGTCAGGTCGCGAACGAACTCCGACGGCGTGAAGGGTGGATTGCTGTACGCCTCCCGAAGGTTCTGCAGCACCCCAAGCGCCTCGGAGGGATAGAGATCGAATGTCCGCGACAGAAACCCGTCGGCGTCGACCGCCTCGATATCGAAGCGCCCGAGGACATCGGCCGGAAAGTCGCTCAGATTGTCGGTGACGATGTATTGCGCGCCGCAGCGGATCGCCGCCGCCAGGACGTGGCGGTCGTCCGCATCCGGAAGTTCGAGCGTCCGGATCAACGGCTCATATCCCGTGACCAGCGCCTCGGCAAAATGCTCGCGCATGGCGTGGCGCTGGGAGCGGACACTCCGTTCAAGATGCGGCTTTCGTTCGAGCAGGTTCAGCGTCCACTCGTCTATAATCTGTTCGGTCCATCGCGCCCGGAACAAGCCGGCGTAGTGGAAGCGCAAGAGAATGTCTCGCTTGCGGAACGGAAACAGGACGTTGGCATCCAGCAGGGCGACACGACGGTCCGCGAGCTGCATCAAGACGCATCGAACTCCTGGCCGAGACGGGCGAGATCGTCGAGCGCAGCATGGCGCGCGGCGTCGCGACGGTCGATGTAGGCCATCAGATCGGTGCGCATGACGCGCCGGTGCGACCCGACCGAAACGAACGGGATCTCGCCCGACGTGAGCAGCTTGCTGAGGTGCGGGCGCGAGACGCCGAGGATGTCGGCGGCCTGCCGCGTGGTCAGCATCGCGCCGGTCGGAACCAGCGTGACCGTATGGCCCGACGCGACACCGCCAAGAAGATCGAGCACAAGGTCGGCGATCGCGGGCGCCAGACGAACAGGCTCGCCGTTTTCGCGATGAATGGCGAGGCCGCCGTTCCCGGCCCGCGCGTCTGCAAGCGCCGTTACCGCCTGGGCAGCGCATGCGATTTCGTCCTGCGTCGGAAGACGGTGTCCCAGGTCCACCGCGTTGGGAGCGTTGCTCATCCCGACCCTCCTCTCCTGCAATGCCAGAAGGCCTCGATGGCGGTACGCCGGCCTGCCATCAAGTGTAATATCGACAATAACAGGAATAAGTGTAACGGCAAGGCCGAATCGGCATGCGACGACTGGAATACGATTGAATCCGGTGACTATCTGATTACGGAATTTCTATTAGAAAAAGAGGGGGCAATTTCTGTTTTTTAGACCGGGCTACGACAGGTTCTGATTACTGGCCGGCAATTACAGGGCTAGGCGCGTCGAGGCGAATGGGTTGCTTTTGCTACCGGGTTAAAATTATCGTTCCCGCGGCGCCTTGCGCTTCGGGTATCTCGCGCATGCAGCCTCCCTCGACGAACTAGGATTTAATCTGTCATCGTCGCCCGCGGCATCCGCTATTCAATGGAACAAGCATATCCCGAAAAGAGAATTCGCCCGTATCGGCGGCGCTCGAATTTCCTAGCATCGGCTATTCATGCCGAGCTTGGGCAAGTGGACCCGCAATGTCGCAACGTCGACTTTCTTGACGGCTTGTGCGAGGTCGAGGAGGCACGCCGGATCTCCGGGTTCGCGCGACCGAAGACCTTCGGGATGTTGGCGCGTCGAAGGGGTAAACGAAGTCCGCGAACTGCGCCGCGCCGTCGACTCCGGTTCCATTTTGATGGCTGCCGGGAGCATTGGGCGGAAGATAAAAAGGCGGTCCGATGAAAAATCCGGCCCGCATACGAGATGGCAGGTCGTCTCGCAGAGCTCGTAGCGACCGCTGCCGGGACCAAGGACAACGGTCTCTTAAATCTCGGAATCCTGCCGACGGCTCAGACACCGCCCGGAGACGGCCGTCGTCTTCAGCTTGATTCGCGGATCCATGCCCCTCCCCCGAAATGATTTAGAGCCGAGATTCGGATAGGCGAACGAACTTCAACTCCGTTTGGAAAAAATCGGTTCCCGGCTTCTCTCGGAAAGTCGCGAATAGCCGAATGTCGAGGCTCTGCGGTCGCGACTAGACAAAGTTGCCGGAGATCGTTCCAAGCGAACGGAACTTATTGACCGAATTCCGTTGCCTCGGATCCTGAAATGGAGCAGGATTACAGGCTAACGGAGTTGATTATGATCCATTTTCCAGGATTGCTTCGGCCGCAAATAGGCGGCGCGCCTCTGAGGGCGTTCTTCATCGACCGGCCGGCCTGTCCCTTTTGCTACGAGATGCGAAGCGGGTTCGAGGGAATGCCGTCCACCGGGCCGCCGAGGTTGGCAAAGGCGCGTCACGCCGGAGAAGGCCGCGCTTCGAGTCTCGCGCCGGGCGTACGAGGCGCTTGAATAGTGCCCGATTTCACAAGGTCCATGATCTGAAGATCCGGCTAGATCGAGTCAGCGGAATTCAGAGTCGCCGGTCGCGTCCGCCCTTGCAGTCGAATTCATCCGCTATTCCGCAATTGCAATATTCCGGAGCCTCAGGACTTCGACTGTTCGATCTCAGACATTAGTATTGAACCATGCTTCCAATTCCCCGCGGTATTCCGTGTCGATTTGGGCCGGCGCGTTCAGAACGTATTCCCTTGCTTTTTCCCATGCTTCTTTCGACTCGCACTTGCTCAATCTCGAAAGGTGACCAAGAACTTGGTCAATCGTCGCAACTTGGCCCTCCTTTACGTCGGCGAACTTGGGCGGCAAAGCTGTCCAGACGACGGCATCCAGCCCACGGGCATTCGCCCATTCATCGAGATCAAGAATCAGCGCGTTTGTTCGAGGCCCGGTCTCCTGGCCCCTTTGCCAGCATCCGGTG
>MPMP01000181.1 GCA_002238565.1 Albidovulum sp. bin36 | reverse complement strand
CGCCCGGTCCTGGCGGAAACCTTCGTCGATCCCGAGAAGTTCGAGGCGTCGTGCTACCGGGCCGCGAACTGGGAGATGATCGGGCGCTCCTCGGGAAGCGGCTCGAAGACCCCGAAGGACGTCTACGCCCTTCCGCTCGCTCCCGGCTGGCGGGCGATCCTGAAGGGCGAGCGCAAGCCGCCGAAGCGGATGCGGACGCGGGATCTGCCGCCGGAGCGGAATCCGGCAACCGGATGCCGGCCGTCGACGGAAATCGCGCCCGGCGCGGCTGAAACTTCAAAAAAAGCCGACAAAAAAAGCCCGAATCGACCGAATGCGCGAATTCCAAACTGAAATTCGAACGGCATCGATTAGTATCGATTCACTAAGAGTTTGTTCCTTAAGTCGGCAAATTATCTATATATTGATCAATATAGGAAACTTTTTACATCAATTCACAATATGTGGTATTATGATTCATGCTCTAAGGAAATGCCATTGGCCCGCACCTCCCGCCAGCGCAGCTCCGCGCAGCGCGCCTCAGCGTCCTCGGCCCGGACCCGCTCGCGCTGGCAAAGGAATTTCCAGTCGACCGGACCGGGAGTCGACGCCTCCGACAGCTGCCCGTCGTCGGCGACGCGCGGAACCGGCGGCATCCTGATATCCTCGATGCGAATCTCCATGCGCAGAGCAATAGCACGCCGGATTTTTCATTACCAGATCTAATTTCGCAGTGACCGAAATGACCCCGCGACGGACTGTCGCCACCGCTCGACCGAACGCCTGCGTCCGAACGTCCGTCTGCAAATCATCCATGCCCCTTGGAAACACAAGTCGATTCCAAAGGGAATCCCGTCATCGGGAAAAACCACCAAACGTCCCGGAATACCCCGTCAGGCTAGATCCAATTCCCGGAAAGTTGCCCCTATTACTACCCATATATGGTTGCTAGATTCAGAAAATCTTGATAATTCCCCGCATTCCCTTGAATATGGCCAAGTTTTAAGGTGCTTTGATTTGCACTGTTGGAAAGATACCCTAAAGAGAACATAGGAAAGGTAGAATGACAGTTGAATTAGTTGTCCGTACGGCAAATTTGCGAGAACG
The DNA here is from genome assembly GCA_002238565.1 of Albidovulum sp. bin36. Lineage (GTDB taxonomy): Bacteria > Pseudomonadota > Alphaproteobacteria > Rhodobacterales > Rhodobacteraceae > JAPPFL01. The sequence goes on along the minus strand of MPMP01000181.1, from coordinate 2,901 downwards.
TGTGTTTGATTGGCGGGAAAAGGAACGACAGCGAATCATTGAAAAGCTCAAGACGATGCTCGCAGAGAAAATATTTGAAATCGACAAAAAAATTTCCACTGATTTCCTTGAACTGACGACATTTGATAAATTACTTGTAGGACTCGGATTCCGAGAAGCGGCGAAGGAATTTCACGACAAGAATGTTGCGCCTGTTGTCAATGATTGGTAGAACAGGACATACGAAAAACTCTGCCAGAATATTCCTGCGAAGCAGGAATCCGGAAGCATAAAGAGTTTTCATGGACCTGATCGATTTACTCAGAACTGGAATGCAATTCTCCAGACAAGCACGGGCGCCCTTTTGGGAATTGGGGCGGTATCGGCTCTTCCGGCGGGAGTTAGCGCCGCGGTCACAACAACTACGACGCTTTTCGTTTTCTCAACAACGGTCATTAGTCTTCCCGTACATGCAGCGGCGGCCAGCGGAGCAGCTGTGGCAGGCGCATTCGGATTCAACAAAATCGAAAAGGGGTTGTCCAATAAAGAATTGACGGCAGAGTATCGGAAAGAAGTTGTCGGCGCACTAAGGGAATAGGTGCTAGGCACTGAATACCTATACATGGCACCGGTCGAGGAAGGTAAAACCGAGCTCGCACTGGACCAAATGAGTCTCGCGCAAATCCTTCTCTTGGAGGTCGATCATATAGCATTCCAGCAACTAGAAGAGCTTCCGTGGCCTCACCTTTGATCCCGTTTCAAATTGGCATAGAGCAACTTCCGGGATGGGCATCGGGGGACTTGATACGTCACGGTGCAATCCTGAAAGACAAGAACACTGGTAGAATCGTTGCCCATCTTCAGGAAACCGGACTGTTTCAGGAACTAGCGTTAAACGGAGCGTCTACGCTGTCCAACGTAGCTAATCCGGTTTCTGCGATTACCGGAACTGCCTGAGTTGTCCAGAATGAACAAATCAAGGGCAAACTCGGCGAATTGCAACAATCAATTGGGGGCATTCAAAATCTTCAAATTGCCGGACTTGGACTGAATATGATCGGCATCGGCGTAACTGTAGCGAGCACGTTGATAATTCTTTCCCGCCTTCGGGAAGTGAGTTCGGCCATTGACCGAATTGAAAAAAAAGTCGATGCGCTACCCCAAAGGTGGCACGAGTTGCGGCTGAAAGAAAAGATTCTGGACCTTCAGACTGAACTGGAACGCCTTGAAGAGAGCTCGAAATGGCAACAAGTGGTTCCAGTTACGCAACATATCGAAAGGGACTTGGATCATAGTTTCAACATCTTCTTGGACGGAAGTGTTCAGATTGCTTCAGACAAGTCCGACAACATTGAACTGCTGCTGGTACTATTGCATAGCCTGTCGGTGTGCGCGGATGCCCAATTCAAAGCATTGCTTGAAATGGAAGAGATGGATGTTGCAAGTGCTCGTTCAATCAGGCACTGTCAGAAGCTGGAACAGCTTTTTTGGCATGTCCCAGGTGACAGGCTTTTCAGTATCGTCGGGACTTTGCACGCCAACAGGATTAGGTGCGAAATCGAGCAGGATTCAGATTGCGTCAACCTAACGTGGTCGGACAGACCGGCAGAATATGCGAAGGAATTCCGTCGGCGCCTGATTGCCAGCCAGACAATGCAACCGATTGAATTCATGCAGGAATTATATCAGAGAGTATCATCTCGTCCCCATTTGGTGTCGTCAATCCGAGAAAGTGGATTAAACGGCAAGGAGTATTTCGATATAGCCCGGGCGGATAAAAATAACCTTCTGCTGCTGTTGAAAACCGTGAATCGAAACTGAAGACCGCATTGCAAAACTGTCGGAGATCAGGGGCTTCATACTCTCGGACAAAGTTCCTAGCGGAGCTTCGGCATGACATTCGATACCGGTCTCTACGCTTAGTATCCTGATCGCCTTGTCCGAGAACGGGCGCTCCGAGTTGGAGTGCTTTTGCCGGGGCCGGAAGGTCCGAATGATCAGAAGAGGAGAGATGGCATGAACAGACGGTTGACCGCGATCATTGAGCGCGAGGACGAGGGGTATGTGGCCCTGTGCCCGGAAGTGGACATCGCCAGTCAGGGAGGCACCGTGGCCGAGGCGCGCGGCAATCTTGCCGAAGCGCTGACCCTGTTTTTCGAGACGGCCGGCGTTGAAGAGGTTGGTCGGCGCCTGCACGGCGAAGTCTATGTGACCTATGTCGAGGTCGCGGTTGGCTAAGCTGCGCGTCCTGTCGGGCCGGAAGGTCTGCCAAATCCTCGCGTCCCACGGCTTCTTGGAAGTGCGGAGGCGCGGCAGCCACATCGCAATGCAAAAGGTGGGCGCAGACGGCACAGTCACCGTTCCGGTGCCAGACCACAGGGAGTTGCGGATCGGCACGCTGATGTCGATTATCCGGCAATCCGGCGTGCCTCGTTCGGAATTCGAATGAAGCCCATCCTCATCAGCGTCGCGGGCCTGGAATCGCGATGACCCGCAGTTGCCTCGACGCGGCGTTTTCCAAGTCCGCCAAACGGCCGATATTCAAATGCAAAATCGCAGGCTGTTGCTGGAAGTGGACAGGCTATTCAGATGACTTGAGGTGACAAACCGGTGGTAATCTATTGCGACCCGCGGAACAGATGGGACCGAACATGCTGGAAATACTTATCCAAATGACCAAGATCCTCCGGGGCCGGGTAGACGGGGTCGTTACCGAGCCCCGCCCCCCACAGACCCGAGCGTGCGCGTTGACGCACTCGGTTCCTCATATGACAGCTTCGCTCATGTGCTATATATCGAGCACACGACCTTAACGGCTATCCACTGCTGTTTCGTACACGTGTTTGCGGAACTCTGAGTTTCCTCCTACGTTTCCCATCAGTGAATCTGTACATATGACATCCCCCTTCCCTCGTTCGGGTC
>MPMP01000180.1 GCA_002238565.1 Albidovulum sp. bin36 | reverse complement strand
AAGTTCAGTCGCCAGCGAGCTGCGCGTGCAGACGCCGGATTCCAGGGCCCCCTTCAGCCACGCGGACGTGTCGGGGCGCAATTGTCGTGTTCCTATTCTCATGAGGCATGACTTACCCCTTCCGGAAATGGGAGTCAACTGCGGCGGGATGAAAGGTCTGTCGGTGCGGAAGGCAGATTGATATTTAGTTCATTGCGAAGGGTTTCGTTAGAAATCAAGCGAAGAGCAGCCACGCGTCTGTTGCCCTCTAGGACGGTATTGTCACTCTGATGCACGACGATAGGCTCAAAATCCAGGTAACCCGAAATCAGGATGGAAAGCAGCAGTTCCGAAAGATCGGCATTTTCATAGAGAAAGGCGATCGCTTCAGTCTCATTTTTGAAATTTTGGCCGATGAAGCTGGGATTCTTGAGATCGAGTTTCAGTTTAGCAACCTCGATATAGCGGACTTCATGGCCCGCGAGTGATACCGTAGCGTCCGATCTTTCCACGAGTGCGTTCTCGGCTAATTGTGAAGGAAGTGAACGAATACCAAAATGGCAATAGGTATCCGCGCCGGACCGCGGGTGAATAGGCTCTAGTAATTCTACCCCCGCTTCCTTCTGGAAGATTTGAGTGTTAAGAGCGCTTCGAACAAACTGCAGCGGATTCGAATGTTTCAAATTCTGTTGGATATCGCCCAAACGAATTCTAACCTTGTCGCGCCCGGCAGCGCGGGCGGGACCTATGTAATGTTCGATTACGTAGCTACGGATGTCGTCAGCTGTTGACATGGTGAAATATTCCCATCAGCGAGTTTATTGACTATGAAGGTGACCCGGGCAGCTAAGGCATAGGACATGACCACGGCTTCGTCTAGACCATCAGTAATTCTCATTATCAATTCATTTTCGATTTTCTCCTTGCCTGAGCGGATTTCCAACGGGACTGCGGATTGTTTTGTCTGCGGGGAGGCGGTCGTCGGTCAGGGCGGCGAATCGGAATAGCCGACCTGATTCGCCCCGTCCGGGAAAATAGAAAAAATTTCTCCTAGCGAAAAAAACGCTTTTATATCAACGCGTAAAATCTCTAAGGGGAAAAATTAGAATTGCTGCGGTTTCGGAAATCCCGGACGGCAATATCTACCTGAAATCCGAGCCACGCCCTCTTTGGAATTCAGTTCGGCGATGGTCAACGCCTTCAATGTTTACGTACACGACGACAACTTCGGCTCTAGCTTCCCGCTCTACGAGCTCGGCAAAGGGGCAGTGTGGTTCCGCTTGGCGCCCCGCAGCGCAAGGCCATTGCCGGAATCCATCGTCCGGTCACCACGATTCGGCCCATGCGGATCAATTTTTCGAAATCGCTTCTGTCGAAGCCTTTCCTGCTGTTGTCGAAATCACTGATATAGAAGCCATGCTTATTTCGCATCGTTCTCCTCAGCTTTTTCGCGCCGGACGCATCGCCATGCCACTGCGCCTCTTTCAGATGAACAAGCAATTTGCCGATTTCTGAAACCTCGTTATCCACAAGCGATTGCTGTCTTTTCGTTTCGGCAACTTCCTTCCGTCGAATAAAATGATCGCGGCGCGGTTATGACGCGGCTTTGGCGCGACTTCCTGCCAACGATAATCAAAGTGACTTGGGGGCCATCAGGATTACAAGTTTCCGAGTTCGACAAAGGGATTTCCTCTTCCCTCCGCACGGCGATGCTGCCTATGAGACTGAAGGACTCTGCGCCGTTCTCGGCTGTGAGTTCGTCCTATCCGAATGGATGATGTCCGCCTTGCTGGAGAAGGCCGCGTCGACGCTGCATCCCGACTACTTTCGCCGCCGCGGCTTGGGCCGGCCGCTGTACCGGCCGGCGCGGCGGCATGCGCGCTCCGGGATTGTTTGCAGAAATTTATCCGGCACTCGGGCGACGGCGTTCCGGAGGCTGCATTGAAATTAAAGAAAGCGAACCGGCGCTCCGTTTCAGCTAGCCGCGCGCTGCCCTTGCGGATTTTGCTTCGGAAACAGCTTGGGCTACTCGGCTATCCGAAGAGTCCGAGAATAAGGCCGATAACGGCGCATCCTCCAACCGAGTAAATTCCATCGATGACCATAAGCGATACGGGCCTTTTCGAAAACGAGTGATTAACTACCATCCAAGGCGCCGCGAGAAACAGCCCGATGCCGATGCCACCGACAAGGCCGCCATGCCAGCTGTTTGTACCGCTCGTAGCGAATATATGCTCCATCATTCCCGCCGCCAGTATGGCTGCGACAAAAGCCAAGCCGTACTTGGCGTAATTCACGGGTTCGATATCGGACCTTCTCAATCCGGCGGCTTCCATCCATTTTTCGTTTACCGCCGTGTACCAGACCGCTCCGAACACGAACGCTCCTGCAGCCGCGGCAATTATCGCGATAAAATCCATGTTGACCTCCCAAACTGCTTCCTAAAGGCCGGCAGAATTGGAATAATCCATAGCCTAGGTAGCGGAATTATTTGAATATCCGCCCAATTCGCAAATTACGCGCCACTCCTCATCGGTTACAGGTTGAACCGAAAGTCGAGTATTGTTGACCAGTACCATGCCCTTAAGCCGTTCATCGGCCTTGCATGCCGCCAAGGTTACAGGTCGCGGCATTCCGGCGACCTCTCTTACGTCGACGCAGTCCCACCTAGAATCTTCCGTCGTGCTGTCCTGGTGCGACTCGGCTGTTACTTCGACAATGCCGACAACCGCCTTATCCGACTGCGAATGGTAGAAGAATCCGAGATCTCCGACTTTCATCGAGCGCATGTAGTTCCGAGCCTGGTAGTTGCGGATACCATCCCATTCTTCGCTTTCACCGTTTTTTGCGACTTGGTCGCTCCAGCTCCAGGAACCCGGTTCCGACTTAAACAGCCAATAAGCCATGATTCGCCCCATTGAAAATTTGCGCTTCGACTCGAATCGCACCAAAAATGAATACCATCTAGATTCATCTCCGGTCAATTCTGCGCCTTGGACCGAGTGCGTCTCAAACTTACAGAATTCATATCTGCTCACCCCCTAATTCTCGCGATTTTCATTTTGAGTGATATTCACGGCAGGAACGCCCGCCTAGTGCGTGGGTTGAACCTTTGTGAGCTAGTGCGTTGATCTGAGCGCGCCTGGGCTTGAGTCCCTGTCGTGGCCGCCATGTCGGGGCGATGACGATTCCGTTTGACATCCCTGTTCGGGCGTTCTATGGCTGGGGCCGGACGGGTCCGGGGACGGGGGTTCGATGGGCCCATGGTATGGTTCAAAGGCGACGATGGGGCTCAGCCAGTCCATTGTCGGCCTGATGCGGCCCCACGGCACCTATATCGAAACGCACCTGGGGGGCGCGATCATGAAGCCCAAGCCACCGGCGCTGCGCTCGATCGGCATCGACCTCAACGCCCGGTCCATCGGGACGTTTTGTTGCGACTACGAGGTGGAGCTGGTTCACGGGTGCTGTCATCGCTTTCTGGCCGACTACTCCTTCGAGGCAGCGAACTGGTCTACAGCGATCCGCCCTATCTGATGAGCACTTGCAAGTCGCAGCGCCGCTACCGCTATCACTACAGCGAGGCGGATCACGAGGCCCTGCTGGGGTTGCTCAGGGGCCTTCCCTGTTCGGTGATGATCTCCGGCTATTTCTCGGCTCTCTACGACAGGATCCTAGAGGGCTGTCACAGCGTGTCGGTTAAGCTGCCGCGCGAGGCCTGCCAAAGGGTCAACAAGAGCGACAACAAGACCCTGACAGCGGCCGAGCGTCGGGCCGTGCGCAAGCGCTACCGGACCATCCTCACCAGGGCGGCAAGGAGTTGCCCGAATTCCCGCCGCGACCGAAAGGGAAACGCGGACGGATCGCAAAGTCCGTCGCACGCAACCTGCACGAGCGCCTCGAGAAGCACGAAGAGTCCGTCCTGCGCTTCACAGCCAACCCGGACGTCAGCTTCACGAATAATGCCGGAGAGCAGAAGATCCGGATGTCAAAGGTCAAGATCAAGGTCTCGGGATGCTTCCGGACCCAACTCCAGG
>MPMP01000179.1 GCA_002238565.1 Albidovulum sp. bin36 | reverse complement strand
GGCCTCAAGTCGCAAAATCGGATTCGCCGCTGGATCCCCGGCAGCCTTGACAGTACCCGGCAATTCGCGCAAACGGGCTTTTCGGAAATTCCAAGCCGTATTATATTTTTGCGGCGCCGAACGGCGGCAAGTCCAAAATTCGCGCGCAAGGATGCGCCGGATGCGATCGCGCGACATCGTCAACGAGGTGTATGGCCCATGTACAAGCTTTGGGGATTTATTGCCGAGAACTCAGTCCTTCTCGTAAGCGGCGCCGCAATCGCATTGATCTGGGCGAATTTGGACGGGCATAGCTACCACGCCGTCGTAGACTATGTTCTCTGGAAGAACGAATTCGTAGGCGCCGCATACGGAGAATCAGGGCGAGTCCTGACCGTTCACTATTTGGTCAACGACATACTGATGGCGTTTTTCTTCGCCATCGCCGCCAAGGAAGTATGGGAGGCGATGATACTGAAGTCCGGCTCGCTACGCGGAAAGAAGGCGCTAACTCCGCTTTTCGCCACGGCGGGAGGCATGATCGGACCGGTCGCGATTTATTTGGGAATCGCATACTTTCTTGGATCGGAAACCTATTCCGCCGTTGCGAACGGCTGGGCGATCCCGACGGCGACGGATATCGCCTTTTCCTATCTAGTCGGCCGCGTCATATACGGCGCCGGTCACCCGGCCGTAAGGTTTCTTCTCCTGCTTGCGATCGCCGACGATGCGTGCGGCCTGATAATTCTGGCGGTATTCTATCCGTCGGGGGACCTGGCCTTGGAATGGCTGCTGCTTTCCGTCGGCGCGGCGCTGGCGGCCTATTTTTTCTTCAATTACCTTCCGAAAAAACTGGATGCAGGCGACCCGGCGCAGCCGCGCGCAACCTGGATCAGAGCGACGCTGTCCTTCTGGCCCTACGCGGTCGCAGGCGCCTTGAGCTGGTACGGGTTTCAGATGTCCGGAATCCACCCCGCTCTCGGGCTGCTGCCGGTGGTCGCGGTCATACCGCATGCCGATCGCGATTTCGGATTCTTCGCCGAGCAGGAAGTTCACCAAACGGATCTCCTCAACCAAATCGAGCACGCGCTAAAAATTCCGATCGAATTCGTGCTATTCCTATTCGGACTGATGAATGCCGGGGTCGAATTCTCGTCGATTGGAACCCCTACGACGCTGGTTTTGCTGGGGCTTCTTGTCGGAAAGCCGATCGGGATATTGATTTTCGGGTGGATCGGCGCGGTTCCGTTGGGCCTGGGCATGCCGCCCATGATGAGGATCTCGGACTTGCTGGTGGTCGGCTTCATCGCGGCGATAGGATTTACGGTGTCGCTATTCATAGCTTCCGTCGCTTTTGAGGCAGGGCCAGTACAGGATGCCGCCAAGATGGGCGCGCTGCTCAGCCTCGGCGCATGCGCGCTCGCAATCATTGCCGGCAGGATCTGCGGCGTAAAGAAACATGAAGCGACAACGAATGCATGACCTCCATCCATGGCACAAGGGAAATTCGATTGCAGGAAAGTGATTTCCGATCGGAATCGAGCAGGCGTCAAAGCTTAAGGCGACGCGAACCTCGAGCGCGAAATCCCGAGCGGCGCCGATGGCAACCGTAAGGGTCGGAGAATTCGAAGTCGGCAATAGCCGCCCGCTCGCGCTAATCGCCGGCCCTTGCCAGATCGAATCGCTCGATCACGCCGAGCATATCGCGGGCTTTCTGGCGGACGCGACCTCTTCCCTGGGCATGGGCTTCATTTTCAAGGCTTCGTACGACAAGGCAAACAGAACTTCGCTGAACTCGGCGCGCGGCCCGGGGATCGCGAACGGCCTTAAAGTACTCGCCGACGTGCGGAAAAGCATCGGATGCCCTGTCTTGACCGATATCCACGACGCTGGCCAGTGCGCCGAAACCGCATCGGTCGCCGACGCGCTTCAGGTGCCCGCGTTTCTTTGCCGGCAAACCGACCTTCTCGTCGCCGCCGGCAGAACGGGCAAGCCTGTAAATTTGAAAAAAGGGCAATTTCTCGCCCCGTGGGACATGGCCCACGTCGCAGGAAAAGTCGAATCGACGGGCAACAGAAGCATCATGCTCTGCGAGCGGGGATCGTGCTTCGGCTACAACTCCCTTGTTGTCGACATCCGTTCAATTCCGATCATGAAGAAATCGGGATACCCCGTCGTCATCGACGCCACGCACAGCGTGCAAATCCCCGGAGGGCGCGGCGCATCTTCCGGCGGCCAGCGAGAATTCGCGCCGGTCGTCGCGCGCGCGGCCGTATCGGTCGGCATCGCGGCGGCGTTTATCGAGACCCACGAAGATCCCGATCGAGCGCCGAGCGACGGCCCAAACATGATCCCCCTGGATGCAATGCCGGGTCTGCTAGCCGAGCTCATGGAATTCGACAGGATTGCAAAGGCTCTCGATCCGGAAAGAGGCGGAAGCCCGCCGGGAGCCGAATAAAGTATGATACCGCTTACTGACGTGCGTCCCAACAGCTGGGAATTCATGGACGTTCCCATGATTCTACCGACTGGATTTCGCGAATACGACATGCGCTGGCGGTTTCCGGACGACATAAATCTGGCCGGGTTTTCGCTGCTTGGGCAAGGGATCGGCACGCAGATGCGCAGGCTAGGCGTAAAACCCGAAATCATTATCGCTTGCGACTATCGCGAATATTCGGTTTCGGTGCGAACCGCGCTCGCGCTCGGCTTGATGCGCGCCGGGACCGACGTCAAGTCCATAGGCGCGTCGGTTTCGCCCATGGCGTACTTCAGCAGGCAGCATCTCGGCATCGATGCCGTCGCCATGGTCACAGCTTCGCACAACCCGAACGGATGGACCGGCGTGAAGACGGGCTTTGAACATCCGCTTACTCATGGCGAAGTCGAAATGAAGCAGCTTCGCGACATCGTTCTGGGCGGGCTGAGCGAATCGAATGCGAGTGGCGGCTACGAAGAAATCGGCGGCATCCGGCAAGCTTATCTGGACGATCTTTGCACGGGAATTAGAATTTCTCGCCCGATCAAGGCGGTGTGCGCCACCGGCAACGGCACGGCTTCGGCATTTGCTCCCGAGGCCCTCAAGCGTATCGGCGTCGAAGTCGTGCCGCTGCACAATGAACTCGATTACAGCTTCCCCAACTACAACCCGGATCCTGAATCGATGACCATGCTGCGCGACATGGCGGATACCGTGAGGAAATCCGGAGCGGACCTCGCATTCGGCTTCGACGGCGACGGCGATCGACTCGGCATCGTCGACGACGAGTGCGAGGAGATTTTCTCCGACAAGCTGGGAGTGCTCTTGGCACGTGAATTGGCCCGATCGCATCGGGATTCGCTGTTTATCGCCGATGTCAAGTCGACGGGAATTTTCGCGACCGACGCTGTTCTGAAGAAATTCGGAGCACGGTCGGAATTCTGGAAGACGGGCCACAGCCATATCAAGCGGCGCGTTGCCGAAACCGGAGCGCTGGCGGGATTCGAAAAATCGGGGCACTTTTACCTGGCCCCGCCGGTCGGGCGCGGATACGACTGCGCGCTTCGCGTCGCCGTGGAATTGTGCCTGCTTTTGGACCGGCACCCGGACGACAAGCTCTCCGACATGAAAAAATCGCTGCCGCGAACCTATTCCACTCCGACACTGTCGCCGCCCTGCCCCGATACGGAAAAGTACGGAGTCGTTGAAAGAGTCTCTGCCAAACTGGATGAATGGCGCAGTTCCGGCCGCCGTTTTGCGGGCGCGCAAATTGAGGACCTGATCAAAGTAAACGGCGTACGCGTTTCGTTGCCGCACGGTTCGTGGGGATTGATCCGCGCCTCGTCCAATACGCCGAATTTGGTCGTCGTTTGCGAAAGTACGAAGGGCGAATCCGAGAATCGTCTAATCCTTTCCGAAATTAAGGAGTTGCTTCGAAAAGAGTCGTCCGTAGACATCGAAAATCTCTCGCTCTAAGAGTTTGAATCATAAGTCATTGTTATTAAATCTTTTTCAATCAAGAACCTATTTCTCGAGCCACCCGTCGCATGAGAAACCGGCACGCCGCCAGCCGCGCCCATGCCAGCGAACTTGCCA
>MPMP01000032.1 GCA_002238565.1 Albidovulum sp. bin36 | reverse complement strand
TCGAGCAGCCAGAAAAAGATCCTTCGATTCGCAGCATAGTCGCTGAGGATATTGCGCCTTCAAAGGGTTTCTTCTCGGTCTGGATGACCGTGTTTTGCAATCACCCGGACATGCTGAATATGTTCATTCAGAATTTTCGCGGGACAGATGCAGATTGTTTCGATAACGAGGGCCAAGCCGTGCACCGCCCTGGTGGACGGCTCTGACGCATTAAGGCAGAGTTTCACTTGCTGGTGCTGTTGAAATTCATGAACGTAGAACCCGTCCCCGGGCTGCGGGATTGATACGGGTGTCTGAAATTACGTAACTTTTTCACTTTTTGTTTCTGTCAACTTCCAATTATTGAATGGGTGCAATCCGATTTTGTTGGTTTATGCTGTGGCGGCCAGTCAAACTTTCCAGTCAAGGAGTCTACCCTGCGCATGTATTTGATGCAGCACTTGGCGGCCAGAATGGCGTTTGTCCCTTTCACAGTCCAGCGGCAGCCGCCGAACCGCAGTCTCCGCGAAAATCATGCCAACCAACGAATCTGAACTACACCCTTATTGAATTTATATTGCGTCAACCATCTAATCAGAGATGGTATTTGCTCAGATAGTTTCCGAACGACATGCGCCTCGCAAGAAACCGCGACCAATGCCACGTCGGGAATGCCGTCATTCCCCAGTTTGCAGCTTTCGTCGCAATTGATGCTGAGCGCCCGCGCACTACTCATTCCGAATTACCTTTCGTCACAATCCGCCACTTGATCGCCAGTTCATGTCCCGGTCTTTTCGAACCCGGGATCCGGGCAGCGCCTCTTTTTGAATTTCATAGCTCAGTCCGATTGCAGAACTGATAGAAAACTAAACGGCGCACTTATGATTGATGGTCATGGCGATCGATCAGTCCCCTGACGTGTTGCCTTCGGGTCCGCGAAGCACATGGGACACTCCCGATCGCCTTTTTCCGCCCGAGGGGGCTTCGCAGCGAGTTTAGAGATTCATCGAGCTAATGGAATTTCGCCGTATTCTCTGCTACCGCCCCCTTTGCCGCAGTCTCCTAGTGTTCGAAGGCCGCGTTCGCCTAAACGACTTGCGACAGACCTCGTATTGGGATGTTGATTTTCATTCTACGTCCCACAATTCTTCGACACGCCTTCCCACCAAGTGGATATGGAATCGTTTCTTAATATCAATGATTTTTCGCTCTTATCGATATACTTCTGCGCTCGCCCATAGGCTTCCGGCAGAAGGGCGTGCCCATCCGGTTGCGACGAGCCTTTTCATTGGCCGTTGCCGTAAACAGCCGCACGATGAGGCCCTTTGTTTCAATCCTCTCCGCGATTTCGGAATTCAGCATCGCAATCGGAAAGTCTCCCGACGATATTCCCGCCGCATGGCGCGTGAACCGTCGAGTGGCAATCGCGGCAAGGATCAGCTTAAGGGCCCATTCCGGCTCCACCTCGCCAAGTGGTCGAATAATGCGATCATCTTTCCGAGACGACTTTGTGCTTGTCGATGCAACATCTTCTAGCAATGCAACAAGTCACGTTCCAAATTCCATCTATTTTCCGGTGAGATTTGGGTTTCAAGGCGAGTTTCGACCGTCGCGCGACCGCTCGGCATCTTTTCAGCCAAATTCCGGTATCTCGAGGACGGAGCAGCATGTCTACGACGTCTTCAGCTTGGCCGCCGCCGGGCTCGCCTCGAACGTCTCCAATGTGTTCCAGCCCTGCTTGCGCGCCGTCTCCAATACCGTCCTCAGGTTCGCGTGGGCCACCGCGCCGGTTATGGTCACATGTACAGGATCAAGGATGATTCAAAGAGAATCATCCACAGGAGCTGTACGAAGCGCGGAGGGTGTATCTCAAACTTGTTGAAAAGCGATGCGAGAAAGTATTCCTATAGCAGCGCTCCTCTTTATGGGTTGGAAGGTCGGAAACTCACATTCGACCCAATCAACCATTTTGGGCTACACCCAAGCGCGGATGTGGAAAACTTTTAATTTCGATAAATGCGAAGCCGGAGTAGCCTGCCGGAGGATCCCCCTCGCCGGCTTTTGCCGGCAGTCTCATTCGGGAGCCGCGTTAAAAACGCGGACCCGGTCAATTCGCATGGGGCATTCAATGCTCGCCGGTTCGGTTTTCCGCCTTCAATTTGCTGCCATTGCAAGACAAGCTTCACGGCCTTCAATTTACAAGTCAGAGTGTCGGCCAACGAGGCATTAAAACAATCAGGTTTAAGTTCTAGCTACTACTGATATTGAGAAATCGAGTTTTCATCGGAGCTCGACAACCGCAAGCCGAGGAATCCGAAATGAGAGTGCCGGACTGGCTGCTAAATTCCCCTATAGCGCATCGGGGGCTGCACGAAGGAGAATCGGTTCCCGAAAACAGCCTAGCGGCTTTCGACGCTGCGGCAAGCGCAGGATTCCCGATTGAACTCGATATCAGAATTCCGAAAACCGGGGCGCCTGTTGCCTTCCATGACGGCCAGCTTGCTCGAATTACCGGGGCCAGCGGGAATGTCGCCGATTCCGATTTCAGCGAACTGATCGAATTGATGCTCTATTCAACCGATCAGAAAATCCCGTCCTTCCAGCAGGTGCTGGATCTCGTCGACGGCAGAGTGCCGCTGCTCGTCGAAATCAAAACCGAAAATCATTCCTCCCGCATGGAATCGGAAACTTGCAGAATCTTACGAAGATACGCGGGCGACTTCGCCGTTCAGTCGTTCGACAGCTTTACCGTCGAGTGGCTCAAGAATCATGCGCCGGAATTTACGCGCGGATTGATTTGCGAAAGCATGGCTGAAATTTCCGAGACGGAATTCGCTGCGTGCGACCCGGATTTCGTGGCATGCGAACATAGAGGGCTTCCAGACGCCAGGCAGAATTTTCCGCTTCTTGCCTGGACCGTGCGCAGCGAGAAGGAAGCCGCCGCCGCCTTGCGAATCGCGGACAATCTGATTTTCGAGGATTTTCGGCCCGAATTCGGCTAATGCACCGCGGCGATGCCGAGGACCAGCGCCGACAAAACCCACCATGCGCGCCAAAGCAAACCCACGGTCGCATCCACATCGTCGGCATGCAGCGACTTTCTACCTTCATCGTGGATGTAGGGATCCTCGGTGACCTTCCCGCCGTAGTTCCTCGGGCCGGAAAGCGCAATTCCCAGAACAGCGGCAGCGGACGCTTCCGGGAATCCGGCGCTCGGGGAACGATGCCTGCGCGCGTCGCGCATCATTATCCGCACTGCACGGAAGGATCCGCCCGCGATCGCAAATGTCAAGCCGCTGAGCCTGCAGGGAATATAGTTAAGCAAGTCGTCGGCTTTGGCGCATGCCCATCCGAATTCCCGATACCGCTCGCATCTGTATCCAATCATGCTGTCGGCGGTATTTACGAATTTGCAGATTATCAATCCGGGCAATCCAAGCGCAAGATACCAGAAGGCCGGCGCCACGACGGCATCGGAGAAGTTTTCCGCTGCGCTTTCGATCGCGGCTCGGGAAACGCCGCTCTCATCCAGATCGGCAGTATCGCGGCCTACGATTCGGCCGACTTCCTTTCTGCCGGCCTGGGTGCTCTTTCTGAGCGATGCCGCGACATTGCCGACATGTTCGACGAGGCTCTTTTGCGCCAGCAGGACGGCGACGCACAAAACTTCCAGGATGCCGTCATCCGGCGCCGCGGAAATTGCCGACCCGAAGGCGACGGAAATTGCGCAAAATAACGATAGCGCGACAACGCCTTTGAGTTTCTTCCCGCTTCCGCAATTGAGTTTCAGTTCGGCCAATTGCACCGTACGCCCCATAATCACCACGGGATGAGCCACGGAATCCCACAACTTCTTCGGCTCTCCGAAGACCGCGTCCACAGCCAGCGCGATCAGCAAGAGCGCCGCGGAATTCAACGTCTTGAAACCTATATTTCTGCGCGTTCGCTTCGCGCTTCGACCAAAGCGCGAACGGGAGCGAAGGACTTGCGGTGAATCGGAGTGGGGCCGAATTTGCGCAACGCCTCGATATGGCTTTTCGTGCCGTATCCCGCATTCGAGATCCAGCCGTATTCGGGATATTGAGCGTCGTATGCCGCCATAATTCGGTCGCGGCTAACTTTTGCAAGAATTGATGCCGCCGCGATCGATAACGAACACCCGTCGCCCTTGACCACGGCCTCGGCCGGACACTGCAAATTGATCGGAACGCGATTGCCGTCGACCAAGGCATAGTCCGGCGGCGGCGAAAGGTTGGCTAGAGACCTCCTCATAGCCTCCAGAGCAGCTCGCAAGATGTCGGTACTATCGATTTCTTCGACCGGCACGTGCGAAATCGAATAGCTGGAGCAAGAGATAATTTTTTCAAACAGGTCTTTTCTCGATTTCGCGCTAAGCTTTTTGGAGTCGTTGAGTCCATCCGGATAATCTAGGGGATCTAGCCGGACGGCCGCGGCGGTAACCGGTCCTGCCAGCGGCCCGCGCCCGGCTTCGTCCACTCCCGCTACGCGTAAATAGCCTCTTTCCAGCAGACCGGCCTCCAAGGAGAAATCGGGAGTCGCCCTTGAACTTGCCTTGGATCGTCGATGCATTGGCTTCATTGTCGATCAGGAACCCTTTGGCCGGCGAATTTCGCCGGGGGAGCGGCGCCGGACAATCCTCAAATTGCAGAAGGATTTCGGCGATTCAATCCTCGAAGGACCGGTATCCGCGGAGTTTCTCAAACTGGCGATCGCCGGATTCAAAATTAGTTCAACTATTCCTCGACGACATTCTCAATGTCCTCGAGCAGCCGTTTCGTGCTGGTTGAATAGCTGAATACGACCCTGCGGGACTGCGGCAGATCCTCGCGACCTTCGACAACGATGGGGCGGCTAGAAGAAAATCCGACCGCGGTCATGCGCTTTCTTGCCCAGGCTTGCCTGTCGACATCGCCAACGATGTCGAGGCATTCGGACAGCGCAGCCTGAGCTCGCCTCTGGCTCAACTCCAAATTCAGCATAAACGCTTCCGCCTCCGACGCGGCCCCCGACCATTCCGGCGAAGAGTGTCCTTCGAAGCGGATTTCCTCGATATCCAGGCCGGAAGACTCGAGAACTTTAATCCAAGGGTCGCATGCGCGACCAAGGAATTCGCGCATTTGCTGCGTAAGCTGCGCGCTAGCTCGCGCGAATGTGATGCTGTTTGGCAGCACGATCGCTCCGTCATCTCTAATTTGACCGCCGACTTCACTTACGTACACGCCAAGTACTCTCACGAGGTCGGAGACGATTCGCTGCTGCCCCTCGACTTCGCTGACTAGCCTCGATCTGATCCGAGACTTCAAGTCTTCCGAGTCGCTTTCGCCTGCCGATACAAGCGCGTCGCTCACTTCGAGAGCATCTCGAACCTCGGAAGCGGTGCGGCCCTCGCCGACGATTTCCTGAAAACCGGTGCATTCGGCTGCCAGACCGGCCAAATCCTCTGTCTCGATCAAGGTCTGGAGAGTTCTCTTCTGCCGCTCCGGCATGTTAACCGCCGTCTCCGCCAGCTGTCGAACGATACTCTCGTCGAGCAGCCTCCATCGCTCGTTCATTTCTTCCGGCGGTCGAGCAAGGCAGATTGCCAGCGGCTGCATGTTTCCCGATCTCGCCAAGTTTCGAAACTCATTGAGTCCATTTTCGGAATCCTGCGCATATAAATTGCGCAACAGCGTCAAGTCGTCTTCCGAAAAACTTTCCGACTCGAAAATTCGCCGAAGACGTTCAACTTCGGACGATCCAATTTCTTCGAGTTCAGAACCTTCTATTTGGCCGCGCAATTCTTGCCGCTCCTGCAAATCGAGCCGCCAAAACAGGAATAGCAATAGCAAAGCGAAGGAAACCAGCATGAAGGTTTCCGCAATCGTCAGTCCCATTATCGCACCGCGCCTATAATGTCTTCGCGGGCCGGTAGGCTGATGAAGTCTCGCCAGTTTCGTAATCTCCCATTAGGCCTGCGCGAATTGCGCGCGGATGCAAAATTTCGCGGATTGCGCTATTCCCGATGCAATCAACGGTTTCCTACCGGACTTCTCGGCGAGTGCTCGAACTCGACAGACATATGCCTTGAGGATTTCTCGATATTCCTTGCCGCCAGTTTGGAAGCCCTAGCGACGGATTCCAGTTCCGCTGTCGCATTTGCCGAATTATCGGCTAGATCCGCCAGCCCTTTTAATGCGTTTCCTCGGAAGGAATCCGACTTCGCCGCGAATTCGTCGGTCGAGGCTCCCATGTCGTTCACAACATTCTCAGAAGCCACTTTGACCGCTGCGCTCAATTTCGCGGCGAATTTTTTTAACGGGGATGCGAGAGAATTCGACGGCTTGAAGGAAAATTCCTCGCAGCTTTCTCCTAGGCTTGCCCGACTCTGTTCGAGTGCCTTTTCCGATGCCGCCATGATTTTCCCATTCCAATTCTCCGACTTTTGAATCAATTCCTCCGGATACCTTTTATGCTTCGCGATTCTCGGCGCCGTAGAATAGCGGAATACCCTATTGCTTTCCTGCATCAGTATTCGCGCCTCGTGCACTCGAAGCACTTGGTCCGAGCGGAGCTGAAAAAGCGGAACTCTTAGCATCGCGCCGATAGTTGTCGAACTGAGCGCCGCCTCGAAACAAGAAAAATCGTCGAACCCGACATCGCTAGCGACTCTTTCATTTTTCTCTTTGGTCAGAGCGCACATCGTAACTTGTAGGCTGGTTAAAGTGAAGAGAAACCCGAGATAATAGCAATTGTCGCCGATTGTCTCCGGCTCAATGCGAATTCGACCGGCGATCTTTGCAGCCGCTGCGTCGGCAATTGCCGTTGAACCTGCCGGCACCGCCAACTGGACCGCGTCGAATATTTCCGTCGGCAAAAATCGTATAGAGATGATTCCGCAAGTTCCGACATCCCGACCATTCGTATTTCGGCGGGCAGACCATAGAGCATGCGCAGGTCAGTTTCGGGGAAGACCGCGCTGGTTTAGCTCAACTCCTTCAGGATCCCGACGGCCGCCGCGTCGCCGGCATCGCTGGCAGTGCCGATGACGCGCACCGGCGAGACGCAAATGTCCGGATCGGGGAATTTGTCGACCTCCGACTAGAAGAGCTCGGCGAGTAGCCGCCAAGGACGCCGTACTTTGCCTTCCGAATCCGCGACGGCGAGCAATTCCCGATTAAGCCCTCCGGCTCCTTGCCGCGCTGCAGTTGGCCCAAAACCTCGCGAAACGCGGACGTCTATTCTTCCGAGTCGCTCCTTCAGGAGAACCGGAACATCCAGTCTGCGCCCGTCGAAGCCCCACCTTTTGGATTTCGCCCTCGAGGCGGACGGGTCCACGGTTCGCGAGCCACTGCGAACCCATTCATTCCCGGAGCTAGCAGGCGGCTCATCTTCTCCGCCGGTTACGCCGGCTATCAAGCCGGCATCGCGGATCTTGTTATCGGCCGAAAGCGCGGGGACTCGCCAAAACCCCGCGCTTCTGCACAGCCGTCGACAGACACTCCGAAAAGCGCGGACAGCCTTGTAAGTTCAAATCAGATTTCTCGCCCCCACATTGCTCCGAGCGATTTTTTGATTTCGCTAAATTCAGCGATTTTCCAACGGGCCTGCACGACTTGGTCCGGTCTCACCAGGTAGACGGCGCTTCGCTGCGATCCGAGATATCTCTCGCGAACGAACTCGTTCATTTTCAGGCGCACGGACTTCGCGCCAATTATTTCGGGAGGATCGCAGCCGACCCCAAGCAGTATGGGAACCGAGCCGAGCATGTCTATTAGCCATCCGGACTCCTGCGGCGCATCCATTGCGACCGAACCCGGGCGCGTGACTGCCGGTAAATCCGGATCATCGGCCGAGTCGAGCAAATAGACGCAAGGAACGGACAGGCGTCCTGAATTGACCCATGGCCTGGCGCGACTCGAAATCGCGGCGAGATGGAGAAGCGCGTTGCGGGCCAATCTTTTATATCCGCTCGGCGGCGTCATGAAATTCGTCGTCCTAGTGGAGTGGAGGATGTTTTCGTCGGCGGCGTACGTTCTTTCGGCATCGTATGAATCCAGGAGCGAAGCCGGCGATCTGCCGTCGATGACCGCCGCGAGCTTCCAGCCCAAATTGTCGACATCCTGAAGGCCGCCGTTGCCGCCTCGAGCGCCGAAGGGAGATACGACATGCGCCGAGTCTCCCGCGAAAATCACCCTATCATGAACGAAATTCTCGAGCCGCCTGCATTGAAAAGTGTAGACCGAGACCCACTCCAGGCGGAACTTGGAATGCCCGACCACTTTTTCGATTCTTTCGATGACCTTGCCTGGCTGGCGCTCTTCTTCCTGATCGGCGTCCGGGCCAAGCTGAAGGTCGATTCGGTAGATATCGTCCGGCTGCTTGTGGAGAAGGGCCGATTGCCCGGCATGGAAGCTCGGTTCAAACCAAAATCGGCGCTCGGAAGGAAAATCGGCCTTCATTTCGATGTCGGCGATCAAAAATCTCTCTTCGAATTTTTCGCCCGAAAAATCCAGGCCAAGCAGGCTGCGAACCGTTGAACGAACTCCGTCGCAAGCTACGAGATAATCCGATTCCAGCCAGTAGTCGCCATCCGGAGTCCTGATCTTCGCCTTGACGCTATCGCCGCAGTTTTGAACGTCTACAATCTTGTTGCGAAATCGAAGATCTATTTCGGGCCGCGCCATGGCGCGTTCCGCGAGAATGGCCTCAACGTAGTATTGCTGCAGATTGATGAAAGCGGGCCTCTTATGGCCGGCCTCGGGAAGCAAATCAAAACTGAAAAGCTCCTTGTCCCGATGGTATGTTCGCCCGACGCTCCAAGTTACGCCCTTGTCCACGGCCCGGTCGCCGATACCAAATCGATCAAATAATTCTAGAGAGCGCTTCGACCAGCAAATCGCACGAGATCCAACCGAAACGATATCGTTGTCGTCAACGAGGACGCTGGAAACGCCATGATTGGCAAGCTCGATCGACATCGAAAGGCCGATTGGCCCGGCACCTACGACAATCGCTTTTTTGCGCCCCTCGCGCTCACCCAGTCCGGGCGGTTTTCTGTAGGGGAATTTGGGAGGCTTGAATTTCAATTTCTTTCCCGCCGCGATGACTGCGGCGCGGCATGCGAACAGAGAGCGCAATTAATTCGCCGGGAGTCGCCTTTGGGAGTCGGCATGCTCGCGCTCCGCGCCGAATTCGACAGCCGCCGCTCGAGCCTATCCTTGCAGGTCCTCCCACATCTGCAGATCTCGTTCCGCCGTCCAGATCCTCGGCGTGTCGATTCCTCTCGCCTCGTCGAAGGCTCTCGACACGTTGAACGGAAGGCAATGCTCGTAAATCGCGTAATGCGAAAAATCCGAATCGCACCGTTCGCGAACGGCGTCGAAGGCTTCGCGAAGGCTTCCCCCTCTGGATGCGACTTTGGCGGCCGGGCGGTAAGTCGCCTCTAAAAACGCCCTTGTTCCTTCGATAGCGGATTCGACCCGGTCGCATCCAACCAGCGCGTCGCCTCGCCCGGGGGCGATCGCTTCGGGGGAATAGCTTTCAATTACGCCGAGAGTTGCTCCCCAGTCGGCATAGTGGCCGTCGCCGCAGTAGCAGGCTGAATGATATTCCACGATATCGCCCGTAAACATAACCTGCGCATCAGGCACCCATACCGCCGCGTCGCCGGCCGTATGGGCTCTTCCCGGGCAAAAGATCTCGATTTTCCGGCTACCGAGGTAGACCGTCATCCGATCGCTGAAAGTTGTCGTCGGCCATGTGAGACCGGGAATGGACTCGTGCCCTTCGAACAATCTGGGAAATCTCTGGAATTCGCTTTTCCAGTCCTCGAGACCGCGTTCGGCCACCATGGCGCGGGCTTTTTCCGACATGAGCACCTGGCTCGCGCCGAATGCCGATGCGCCGAGCACCCTGACCGCGTGATAGTGAGTAAGCATCAAGTGCGAAATCGGCTTGTCCGTAACATTCCTGATTTCGGCGATCACCATTTCGGCGAGTTTGGGCGTGGCCTGAGCTTCGATCACCATAACCGAATCATCCCCGATTACGACCCCGGAATTCGGGTCGCCCTCGGCCGTGAAGGCGTAAAGGCCGCTTCCGATTTCAGTGAAACTAGTTTTTTTCTCGCTCAGGTCGCCCTGCGACGCGAATGTCTTGCTCATTTAGCCGCACCCTCTGTATTCTTCTACTTGCTGTTCGATTTCGCCGAATATTGACTTCCCGTCGTCGCCGTCCATCCAAATTTTCACCGAGTCTCCAAACGCCAGGAACGGCGTCTTGGGGCTTCCGGCTTCGATCGTTTCGACCATCCTGAGTTCGGCGATGCAGGAGTAGCCGACGCCGCCCTCGGAGATGGTTTTTCCCGGGCCGCCGTTCAGCTTGTTGGACACGGTTCCCGAGCCGATAATGCTTCCGGCCGCAAGCGGCCGCGTTTTCGCCGCATGGGATATCAGCTGCGGAAACCCGAATGTCATATCGACGCCGGCCCGGACCCTGCCGAACGGCTCGCCGTTTAGATCGACGCAAAGAGGCAGATGCACGCGCTCCCCGTCCCAGGCATCGCCGAATTCGTCGGGGGTCGCCGCCACCGGAGAGAACGCGGTCGGCGGCTTCGACTGGAAGAATCCAAAGCCCTTTCCGAGCTCGGCCGGGATCAGGCCGCGCAGGCTCACATCGTTTACCGCCATGAAAAGAAGTATCGAAGAAGCCGCGCGTTCCGCCGAGGCACCCATCGGAACATCGTCAACGATAACGGCGATTTCTCCTTCCATGTCGATGCCCCAGGACTGATTCGCGAGGCAAATGCTCTGGCGCCCGGCTAGGAAGGTGTCCGAGCCTCCTTGGTACATCAGCGGATCCGTCCAAAAGCTATTCGGCATTTCCGCGCCTCTCGCTCTCCGAACCAGCTCGACGTGGTTGACATATGCCGAACCGTCGGCCCACTGGAAGGCGCGCGGCAGCGGCGCAAGAGCCTCATCCTGCCTGAAAGGCGATAATCCCCGTCCCTTCTCCAAGTCTTCGTAGATTTCCCGCAGCCTCGGCGAAGCGTTCGACCAGTCGTCGAGCGCGGCCTGCAAATTCGGCGCGATTTCGTCTGCCGGAGCATAGCGCTCGAGGTCCGACGACACGACCGCGAGCCGACCGTCCCGCGTTCCGTTCGGCAATGTCGCAAGCTTCATTATTCCGCCCTTTCGATTTCCAGCCCGTCGTAGCCCAATGTCACGCGCCCGTCCCAAACGGCGCGCACCGAGTCGAGCCAGTCGCTTTCCTTTATCTCCGAATCGTCCGCCGGAACCAAGTGATTGAGCACGAGGTGGCGCGATTCCGACGACTTCGCTATTCGAGCGACATCTCGCGCATCGGTATGGCTCGCGAACAGATGCTCTTTTAGGCGGCTAGCGTGCCGCGACCTCGCGACGAGTTTTTCCACGCCCTTTTCGACCATCGCTTCGTGAATCAGAATATCGCTCTTGAACGCGAATTCAGCGAGCGGCGGGAAGTAGGCCGTATCCGCGCCGAACGTTACTCGCCATCCTTCGCAGTCAAATCTCAATGCGTAGGTCTCGCGAACAGGCGGGTGCGGGACCCGAAGCGCGGCCACTTGCAGGCCCTCGACGGAAACGTCGCCCTCCGCGAACTCGACGATTCGAACCAGCTCCCTCAGATCCTGGCGGCCTTCGTCAACTATTCGAAGCTCGATGTCGAAATCCATGGATTTAGCAAACGCCCGCCAGTGCTCTTCGGTTCCCGACGGCCCGAATAGCCCTATCGGCCGCGACAGGCCGCTTGCCCAAGCGGTATAGATCAGCGGACCGAGCTCTAGAAGATGATCGGAATGGAGGTGCGTCAAGAACACCGCGTCAATTTCGGCGAGGTCCACGCCGGCTCCCACCAGACTCCGCGAAACGCCGAGGCCGGCATCGACCACGATTGTTTTTCCGCCGATTTCGATCAGCGATGACGTCGGCATGCGCTTCGTGCTGCGCAGCGACGGGCCGCCCTTCGTTCCCAGCAATACGACTCGTTCTACGGCCAATCAATATTCCCCCTTGGTCGGTTGCCCGAGCGACCGTCTTTCGACGCATCCCGGCGCAGTCGATACCCGCCGCCTGCCGCTGCGCCAAGGCTCCTTGCTGAACCGGCCGCGCGCGGCTTTGCCGCCGTCAGCGAAGACCAATCGATGCGGTTCGAAACTGAAGCGGACGCACCTGCAGGAAAAGCCCCGTATCTTTCAGCTCGCCGGCGACTTCGGCATTGACGGGTTCATCCACGGAAAGAAGCGCGATCGCCTCCGATTTCGCAGCTGTCCTGCCGAGCGTGAAATTAGCTATGTTTATGTCCCTTTTGCCCAATATCGTTCCCAGAGCGCCAACGATTCCGGGAACGTCCCCATGCGTCGTATACAGCATGTTCGGTTCGATTTCGGCATCGATATTTATTCCCTTGATCTGGATGAAGCGGGGCTTGCCGTCGGAGAACACGGTTCCCGCGATCGATCTTTCGCGCAGTTTGGTGACAACCGTTAGCTTGACGTAGGCGTCGAATACGCCGGACTTCGACTGCGTGGTCGTTGAAATCGAGATTCCGCGATCCTTCGCCATCATTTGAGCGGAAACCATGCTTACTTCGGCAATCGCGTGCCTGAGAAGCCCCACCGTCGCGGATGCGTTCAAAGCGGCGGTATTCATTGACGCGACCGCGCCGTTGTATAGCAGATTCACGGCCCTGATCGGTTCATCGGTCATTTGCCCCACGAACGAGCCGAGATGCTCGGCCAGCGCGATCCACGGCATGAGAAGCGGAGATTCCTCCGCGCTGATGGAAGGCATGTTCACCGCGTTCGAAATCGCGCCTCGCAGCAGGAAGTCCGACATTTGCTCGGCAACCTGGATTGCAACCTTTTCCTGCGCTTCGGTCGTAGACGCTCCGAGATGCGGCGTGGCCACGACGCCCGGCAGTCCGATTAGCGGGCTCCCTTCGGGAGGCTCCCTGTCGAAGACATCGACGGCGGCTCCCGCGACATGGCCCGACCGAATCGCATCCGCAAGAGCCGCTTCGTCCACAAGGCCTCCCCGAGCGCAATTGACGATTCGAACGCCCCTCTTTGCGATCGCAAGCGAATTCGCGTTCAATATCCGCCTAGTCTTTTCGATCAGGGGGAGGTGAAGCGTTACGATGTCGGACCGGCGCAGCAATTCAACCAGCTCGACCTTTTCAATGCCGAGCTCGCGCGCCTTTTGGGCGCTTAGGAACGGGTCGCACCCGACGACTTTCATTCCCAGGCCGATCGCGCGCCTGCAGACCGGCGCCCCGACATTTCCGCAGCCGATAACGCCGAGAGTCTTTCCGAACAGCTCCATGCCCATGAATCGGGATTTTTCCCAATTGCCGCCATGAACGGAATGGCTGGCTTCCGGAATTTGCCGCGCCAGCGCCATCATCATGGCGATCGTATGCTCCGCTGTCGTAATGGAATTGCCGAACGGAGTATTCATAACCAGGATGCCGTTCATCGAAGCTGCCGAAACGTCGATATTGTCGACTCCTATCCCCGCGCGCCCGATCACTCTCAGCCTTCCCGCCGACTCGAGCAGCTTCGAAGTAACCTTGGTACCGGACCTGATGGCGAGGCCGTCGAATTCGCCTATCGCTTCCGCCAGCGCCGACTTGTCCTTTCCGAGCTGCGGTTCGAATGAAACATCGATGCCATTGCTTCGGAATGTCTCGACCGCGGATTCAGCGAGCTTGTCCGAAACAAGTACTTTGAGAGTCATTTCAGTCGCCTCCGCCTAATCCGGGAATCCCGGCCTGAGAAATTTTTCGCAAGCCGCGCGCCTCGAGCTCCGATTCAAACGCCCAGTCCAGCCAGGCAAGCAAGATTTCAATGTCGCGCAATTCCACCGTGGCGCCGCACCAAATGCGCAAGCCGGGGGGAGCGTCCCTGTAGGAACCGATATCGTAGGCGACCCCTTCGGCTTCAAGCCGCAGCGCGATCGATTTCGCGAAATTCGCGGCATCGGCCCCGGCGATTTCATCGCCCGCGAATTTAAGGCAGACGCTCGTGTTCGAACGCGTGGACGGGTCTTCGGCCAAAAAATCGATCCAGCTCCTATGCTCGACGAATTCGCCGATCGCCGCGGAATTGGCATTCGCCCTTTCGATCAGCCAAGGCAGCCCTCCGGACGAGGCCGCCCATTCGAGCGCGAAAAGATAGTCCTCGACGCAGATCATCGAGGGCGTGTTGATGGTCGCGCCTGTGAATATCCCTTCGATTAGCTTCCCGTTTTTCGCGAGCCGGAAAATTTTCGGTATCGGCCAGGCGGGCTTGAAGGACTCGATTCTCTCGACCGCTCGAGGCGAAAGAATTAGCATTCCATGCGCGGCTTCGCCGCCCAGGACCTTTTGCCACGAGAACGTCGCGGCATCCAGCTTCCGCCACGGCAACTCGGTGGCGAATACGGCCGATGTCGCGTCGCAAATTACCAGTCCGCCCCGTTCGCAAGGAATAAAATCCCCGTTCGGAACCCTTACGCCGCTTGTCGTGCCATTCCAGGCGAACACCACGTCCCGGTCGAAATCGACGGACGACAAATCGGGGAGGCGGCCGTATTCCGCCTCTCGAACGCGAGGGGAAAGCTTCAACTCGGATTTTACATCCGAAACCCACCCCTTGCCGAAGCTTTCCCAAGCGAGCATTTCAATCGGTCGAAGGCCAAGGAGCGTCCACATCGCCATCTCCATCGCGCCGGTATCCGACGCCGGGACGATTCCAACTCTGTAGTCGCCGGGGATACCCAGTATCTCCCGCGTTTTTTCAATAGCTAATTTCAGCCGCAGCCGCCCTTCGACGGACCGGTGCGAACGGCCGAGCAGCGCATTCTCCAGCGCATCGGCGCTCCATCCCGGCGGTTTCGCGCAGGGTCCGGATGAGAATCTGGGATTGGCCGGCTTAACCTCCGGCCTGCTTGAACTCGCCATTCTATCCTTCCAGATATTCGCCCCTCGTTGGGGAGGGGTGGCCCGCGGCGGTCAATATAGTCCGGCGAGCACTGGCGCAACCCGCATTCTCGCATTATTTAGAACCCGCCCTGATTCTCGGCGGAATTGCAGCTTTGCACATAATTTCCCTTCTCGCGGATCCCAGAAAGCGAAATCTTGCTCCGGAACGGGTCACTGAAGCCAGAGGCTTGCTCGGCGCCGGCGAAGCTAGATGGCTGTGCGAAGGCGTAGCCGCGGAATTCGAGGTCGAAGACATTCCTCGCCTTTTCGCGGATCTCAGGGACGAGCTCAGCAATTCCGGCTTCGACCTAAACGCGCTGCCCGCGGAGGGCAGGCGCAAGAAGATGCTCCTGGCCGACATGGATTCTACGATCATAGGCCAGGAATGCATC
The DNA here is from genome assembly GCA_002238565.1 of Albidovulum sp. bin36. Classification (GTDB taxonomy): domain Bacteria; phylum Pseudomonadota; class Alphaproteobacteria; order Rhodobacterales; family Rhodobacteraceae; genus JAPPFL01. The sequence continues at coordinate 36,832 of MPMP01000032.1, read as the reverse complement.
GACGAACTCGCCGAAATTGCGGGCGTCGGAGCGGCTGTTGCCGAAATCACGGCCCGTGCCATGAATGGCGAAATCGATTTTGAAAAATCTCTGCGGTCTCGGGTCGGATTGCTCGCGGGTCTCGACGCGCGGATAATCGAACAGGTATGGAAGCATCGCATCGTCATTAATCCCGGGGCGCCGGAACTTGTCGAAACAATGCGCGCCAACGGCGCGTTCACGGCAATCGTATCGGGAGGATTCACCGACTTTACAGGGCGAGTGGCGGCGGCGCTGGGATTCAGCGAGCATCGAGCCAACGTTCTCCGGGTCGAAAAGGGGCGGATCGCAGGCTCCGTCAGGGAACCGATTCTCGGACGGGATGCAAAAGCAATCTATCTTGCGGCCGCAGCCGACAGAATCGGCGCGACCCCTGATCAGGCCATCGCCGTCGGCGACGGGGCCAACGACCTCGAGATGCTGGGAATGGCAGGCATCGGCGTAGCGTACAGGGCCAAGCCCGCCGTGGCTTCACGTTGCGGAGTTCGAATAGATCACTGCGATTTGACGGGGCTGCTTTATTTACAGGGCTATTCCCGAAGCGAGTTTGCGAAACCGGGAATTCCGCGCGGCTAGCGGGCGCTTCTCGTATCGACGATTCGAACCGCCTTGCCTGCGCTTCTCGGCACGTTGCCCGGCTCGAGAACGTCGACTTCCACCGAAACAGCGGCCGAATTGCGGATTCGTTCCTTCAGAATTTTCGCCAATGCGATTCGATTGCTCGCGTCCGCGCGCTCCGGCAGAGACTCGACTTGGACCTTCATCGCGTCAAGCCGGCCCTTTGTCAGCAATTTAAGCTGAAAGTGAGGGGCGAGGCCATCAACCGACAGGATTTGCTCTTCTATTTGCGTGGGGAAAAGGTTGACGCCGCGAAGAATTATCATGTCGTCGGATCGTCCCGTAACTTTTTCCATTCGCCGCATAGTCCTGGCGGTGCCGGGAAGCAGGCGCGTCAAATCGCGGGTTCGGTAACGCACCACGGGCATCGCCTCCTTGGACAGCGTCGTGAATACCAGTTCGCCGAGTCGACCGTCGGGAAGCGCTTCGCCGGTGGCCGGATCGACGATTTCCGGATAGAAATGATCTTCCCATATGTGAAGCCCGTCCTTTGTCTCCACGCATTCGTTGGCGACTCCCGGACCGATGATTTCGGACAATCCGTAGATGTCGACGGCGTGGATGCCAAACGCGCGCTCGATCCGTTCGCGCATCGAGTTCGACCACGGTTCCGCGCCGAATATTCCGATTTTCAACGGGCTATCGCGGGGATCCAGCCCCTTGGCCACGTATTCGTCCAGAATGGAAAGCATATAGGACGGCGTAACCATTATCGTGGTTGCGCCAAGATCCTGGATCAGCTGAACTTGCCGTCCGGTTAATCCGCCGGAGACCGGAACGACCGTACAGCCCAGTTTTTCCGCGCCGTAGTGGGCGCCGAGGCCGCCGGTGAAAAGGCCGTACCCGTAGGCAACGTGAACGACGTCGCCCTTTCTTGTTCCGCTAGCCCTCATCGAACGGGCGACGCATTCGGCCCAAACCTCGATATCGGCTCTAGTGTATCCCGCGACTGTCGGCTTGCCCGTCGTTCCGGACGAGGCGTGAATGCGCGCTATCCGCTCTCTTGGAACCGCAAACATGCCGAATGGGTAGCAATCGCGGAAATCCTGCTTTGTCGTAAACGGGAATTTCGCGAGGTCGCCAAGGTCTGACACATCGTTCGGATGCACGCCCGCCGCGTCGAATTTCGCCCTGTACAGCTCGACGTTTTCGTAGGCGCGCGCAAGCGTTTGCTTCAGGAGGGCGAGCTGATGCGCCTCGATTTCGTCCCTAGACGCGATTTCCATGGGATCGAGTTCTGAATGAAGCGGCGCGAAATCCATTCCGGTCATTTTTATGCATCCGTGCTTGCGTATGATTCTTCATCGAAATGGCTGCCGGATACAATTCTCGACATGCCGCGAAAAAAAGCGATCTCCCTGCCGTCGCAAGCCGAGATCGAGACATCGTAAATTCCCGACCGGCCCGACAGGTTCACTTCTCTAGCTCTGGCGGTCAGCGTCTCGCCGAGCCGCCCGGGGGAAACGAAACTGATCGAATTATGCATGGCTACCGCGTTCTTGTTGTAGCTGTTGCATGCGAAAGCGAATGCGCTGTCGGCCAGCCCGAAAATGAATCCGCCATGGCATATCCTATGGCCGTTGAGGTGACGGGGCGCAATCGTCAAAGTCATTGTTGCGGTCCCGGGGCCGACATGCGCCAATTCGGCTCCTATCGATTTCGAGGCTTCGTCTCGAGACCACATCACCGCGGCGCATTTGCTCGCCCGCTCTTCGGGAGTCATGCGCCGTCTCGACAGGAACCGCGCCGAGGCGCGCCATGACCGGCGCAGCGGGCGAGATTCGCGACGAGGCATTTATCCGGCATTCCAATTCGCCGCGCAAAGCCCGAGGCTGCAATTCGCATTAAGCCGGGGCCGCCAGGTCGTTCAGATGCGGACGACAAGGCTTGGCGGTCGGCACCGGATTCCGCTCAGGATAGACATCGTCGTACCGAAGCTGCCTTCGCGCGATCGGCCACGCTTCGGCGAAAGCCCGCCACATCGATGTGTTAGGCGCGGGCAGGTCGCGGGCAATCATCTTTTGAAGCCTCGGCAGCGCATTGCAGGAAACCATAGGAAGCATATGCTGCTCGACCCGATAGTTCATTTTCAAATAGATGAATCGGCTGATCGGATTCATACAGACCTTCCGCGCATTCAATCTGCGGTCAAGTACTTTGTCCGCAAGTCCGCCGTGCTGCAGCGCGCCTGCAAGAATATGGCGCCAGGCTCCGTACAGCCGCGGAAGCCCGACAATCATTAGCGGAAGCAACGAACTATACCAAACCGCCGAGGCAATAGCGGCAAGGTATATTGCAACCCAGATTCTTGCCGCGGCGTAGACTTTTCCGGCCTCTTCCTTTGGTATGCAGATTGCTTCTTCCGGGCTCAATTCTCCGCGCGCATTCAGAAGCATCAGCTTCATCGCGCTCCAGGCATCGAACAAGCCGAAGAAATTCATACCCGGGCGAAACGAGTCGGGAGGCCGCATAACGGCGATTTCCAGATCTCTTCCCATGATAATCGCGTCCGTGCGGTGCCTCGCATGGCTCCATCGCCAAGTAGTTGGATTCCTCATTATCATGAAGCAGGCGATTTGATAAACGACGACGCTAATCCAGTCCGTTTTAACTGCGGTTCCGTGTCCGCATTCATGCCATCGGGACTCGCTCGCCGAGCCGTAGAGCACGCCGTAGGCAAGCCAGAACGGCGCGGACCAGATCGACGGCCAAAGATAGGAGCCGGCCCCTGCGAACAGGATCATCGATCCGATCCAAAGCAAATTGTCGCGCAGGGTCGGGCTATCCGAACGATGCGTTAGTATTTTCGTTTCCTTGCGGGAAATGTCGGCATGGTACCGTTCCGCCGCCGCCAGACCCATCTCGACGGCTTGCCTCCCGTCGTCGCCCAGGAGGCTGTATTCGCGCTTGCCTAAATGTTTCCCGTTCACGATCACTGATTCCTCGGATAGCCAGGAATATTTATATCAATCGCGGAAAAGTTCCACGCGATTGGCGAAAATCGGTTGGCTTCAATGCGGACAACTTTTCCTGCGTATCTAGGCAAATTCCAATTACTGCGTAGTTTATCATGAATCCACGCGTACGCTACCGCCGGACGAGCTGTTCGAGCGGAGCCAAAGGCGCCGCCTCCGATTCGAAGCTAGCCGCGCCCGATAGCCATCATTTTTTGAATGCCGCCGTCGCTGCGCTGAATCCGCGCGCGCTCCTGGAAGGATTTGGGAACCCGACCGCGACGACCGGAAGCCGCGAATAAGGATTCCATCGCCTAAGCCGTCGTTCAGCCCCTTTCCTTTCAATTCGTTCGCAACTGAATGTCTGGCTCCTCTGCGGCGAGTTGCGCTTGCGGTCGACTGATCCGAGACATCGATCCGATCCTGCGGTCGAAGGCGCAACCGCAGGATTGCGCTCCTTCGACTGGATACGCCGATTCGCGATTCATGCGCCGCGCGCTGGGCTGCAGTCCAGAACTGTTGTTTTACGGAGGCATGGCCCGCTTGGAGCTTCAGTCAAGGCGGTCGGCCTAGTGCGAAGTTCCTGAAGCGGCGCTTATTGAACGCTGCCGCCCGCCTGGCGACGCAATCGACATGCAGCAAATTCGCGCTGCGCTCCGCTTGCGGCATTCGGTAGCAATCCCGCCGCAGTTCTGCTTTGATTCAATTGCGATTCTAAAGCAATAGCCGAATTCGAAACGGATAATTCATGGATACTCCTCAAGTTCAAAACCTGATTCGGGGAAAGTGGGCGGCATTTAGCGGGCAAGGAAAAGAAATCCGCAATCCGTCAAACGGCGCGATCATCGCGGAAGTCGCGGCAGAGCCTCCCAAGTTCCCGGAAATGTTCGACTTCGCAAAGCAGGTCGGCGGCCCGTCGCTGAGGTCAATGACGATTCGCGAACGGTCGCGCATGCTAAAGGACCTGGCAACGGAGTTGAACAAGAACAAGGAGCGGCTTTATTCGCTAAATCATTTGACCGGAGCGACGCGCAAGGACGGCTGGTACGATATCGACGGCGGCATCGGAACGGTCTTTTCATTCGCGTCGAAAGGCGTGAGGGAAATGCCGGACGGCGACCTGCATTTGGACGGCGGCGCAGAAAGACTATCGAAAAATCAAACATTTGCAGGCCAGCATATCGCTGTTCCGCGCCGCGGCGTCGCAGTTCACGTCAATGCGTTCAATTTTCCGGTATGGGGCATGCTGGAGAAACTCGCGCCGGCGCTGCTAGCCGGAATGCCCGCCATCGTCAAATCGGCTTCATCGACAAGCTACCTTGCGGCAGAGTGCGTTCGACTACTCGAAGAGTCAGGAATTCTGCCGGCCGGAGCGATCCAATTTATCGCCGGAAGCGCCGCCGGAATTGCGGATTGCCTTGGACCGCAGGATGTGCTGAGCTTCACCGGATCCTGCGAAACCGCAAGCTTTTTCCGTTCGCATCGAGCCGTCGCGGCAGGAGGCCCGAGATTCATTGCCGAACAGGACAGCCTCAATGCATCGATACTAGGGTTTCATTCCGAACCGGGCACTCCCGAATTCGACCTTTTCATCCAGGAGGCCGCGCGCGAGATCACGACCAAGGCAGGTCAAAAATGCACGGCCTCGAGGCGGCTGATCGTTCCGGCCGAATTTACCGACAATGTAATCGAAGCGCTTTCCGATCGCCTGTCCGAAGTCGTCGTGGGGGACCCCGGCCTTGACGAAGTCGAGATGGGGCCGCTCGTTTCGCTGGAGCAAAAGCGGGAAGTTCTTGACAAATTGAGAATTCTGGAGCGCGAAGCGCCGAAAGTCTGCGGCTCGAATGAAAATCGCAGGATGCGCGGCGCGGATTCGGAATTCGGCGCGTTTGTCGCGCCTACGCTGCTGCTATGCCCGGAACCCGGCGAAGCAAGGTCGATACATGAAATCGAGGCATTCGGACCGGTTTCCTGCATCTTGCCTTGCCGTGACGCGGATCAGGCCGCGGCGCTTGCCAACAAGGGCGGAGGCAGCCTTGTCGCATCGGTTTTTACGAACGAACCGGAAGAAGCCAGGCGCATCGCTGTCGCGGTCGCCGCCTGGCACGGACGCCTTTATTTCAACAATCGAGACTCAATGAACGAAGCGACGGGGCACGGCTCGCCTCTCGCGCCAATGATCCACGGAGGACCGGGACGCGCCGGCGGCGGAGAGGAACTGGGCGGAGTTCGCGGAGTCATGCAGTACATGCAGCGAACCGCCGTCCAGGCGAGCCCGAATCTTATGGCTGCCATTACCGGGCAATGGGTCAAGGGAGCGACCCGGAATTCTACGGGCGCGCATCCGTTCCGTCGCTATTTCAACGACCTTCAAATCGGCGAGGCCCTGACGACGGGCAGCCGCATTGTCAGCGAGAAGGATATTCAGCTCTTCTCGGAATTCACCGGCGACAAGTTCTATGCGCATACGGACGATGCCGCCGCGAAGCGCAATCCGCTTTTCCCGGGAAAGGTGGCGCACGGGTATTTGCTGCTGTCTTTCGCCGCGGGGCTGTTCGTCGACCCGGCGGAAGGGCCCGTGCTTGCGAATACGGGTCTAAGCGATCTGGCGTTCCGAAAACCGGTCAGCCCGGGCGAATCCATTCGCGCGAAGCTGACCGTGGCAAGAAAAAAGCGGAGGACGGACGATTACGGCGAGGTGCGATGGCAAGTGACGATCGAGAATCAGGCCGGCGAGATCGTCGCGGAATACGAACTCCATACATTCGTCGCCAATCGTCCATTGCCGGGCCGAGCGGAAAATTCGTCGCCCTAGGGCGAACCGGACTGAATATCCCGGGCGATTAATTCAACCAGTCGATTCCGCGCTTCGGGAATCGGCTTGGCGCCCAGGTGCGGGGCAAGCCTGCGCGACAGGAAATAGCCGGTGGTTTCAAGTCCTTGAACGACATCGCGGAGATCACTGGCTTCGCTTCCCTTTAGGCAGCGCGCAAAGGGAAGCAAATGGCGCGCCCAATGGCCCGCGGCCGTTCCGCTGACCGCTCGCCCGGACTTGGGCGAAATGTAGATCAAGTCATGCCGGGAGCCTGAAGCCGCGCATTTCTCCAGATCTAGGCCGAAGCCCAGCTCCTCCAGCAGCAGCAATTCCCAGCGGACATATCCGGGCATCCATTTTTCGCCGCCGCAAATGGAATCGAATAGCGCGACCGTACGCTCGTACAGTTTCGGGTGCGGCTCTCTTTCGGGAAGCGCAAAGGACGCGAGCGCGCAAACCGACACGATCGCTCCGAGCGCCACGCGGTCTGAAAGAATTGCGGCGGCGCGAGAGCGCCGCACCTCGATTCTGTAGTTCCCCAAATGCTCGGCGAGCCTTGCGCGCCATGTCAAATCCAGCTGGGCGCCGGGCTGAAGCAAAGGCGCCATTCGCCTTGAGCCTCCGCCCAGAACGATGCCTCGATGGCGACCGTGATCGGCTGTGAACGCATCGACTATCGCGGCGGACTCTCCGTGCTTTCGTACCGAAAGGAGGGTTCCGCTGTCTCTCCACTCCAAAGCCACCGGCTAGTCTCTCAAGCCCTCTTCATCCAGCAGGTGGCGGCCGAATCGATTCTCGATTTCAATTACCCAGAGGTCCGGATCGCTTGCCATCTGCCGATTCAGCGCGCCGTCCACCTTCGCCTCGTCGCCCTCGACGAGCACAAGCCACTTCCTGCTATCGGATTCCAAATCGTAGGTTCTTTGAAAAACCGTCGCGCTGCCGTCGAGAGTATTGACCTTGACCAGAACCGCGCCCGCTTTTTCGTGGCCCTTGGAAACAATGTATGCCGGAATGCCGGCGAGGCCGAGCCTCGCGAAGTACGCGCTGACCCACAGATCGGACGCTAGGAGGCTCATTTTTCGGCGTAGTCCAGCCCCATTTCGGCATAGCGGCTCGATTCCTCCATCCATTTCTCGCGCAATTTGACGCGTAGAAACAGATGCGCGCGGCTGCCGACCAGCATTTCGATATCCTTGCGGGAAGCTATGCAAATGGACTTGATTGTTTCTCCCTTCGGCCCCACGGCGATTCGCCTGTGGCTCTCCCTTGCGACGTAGACGACCTGCTCGATTCGCACGGAACCGTCGCGCAATTCCTTCCAGGATTCGGTTTCAACGGTCAGCTGGTACGGAATTTCCTGGTGCAGCCGCAGAAGCAATTTTTCCCTTGTGATTTCGGCGGCCAGAAACCGCATCGGCGAATCCGCGATCTGATCGGCGGGATAGAGCCAGGGACCGGGAGGCAGCCGACCCGCGAGCCAGTCCAGCAATCCGTCGAGCCCGGATCCGCTTGCTGCCGAAATCAAGAATACGGCGTCCAGAAATTTGTACTGTCCCAAAGCATCCGCCAGGGGCAGCAATTGCTCGGGCCGAACTCGGTCGACCTTGTTGACCGCGACCGCCAGCGCGGGAAGTCCGGAAATCCCGCCGTCCAGCGTGTCCATTATTTCGGCGACTCCTTCCGTAATCCCCTTGTTTGCCTCGATGAGCAGCACCGCGGCATCCGCATCTCCCAGCGCCGCCCATGCGGCCTTGACCATCGCTCGCTCAAGCCTGCGCCTAGGCTCGAAAAGGCCCGGCGTATCCACCAGTACAATTTGCGCCTCGCCATGAATGGCAACGCCGCGAATTCTTGATCGGGTTGTCTGAACCTTGTGCGTAACTATCGACACCTTGCTGCCAACCAATCGGTTGAGCAGCGTAGATTTCCCGACGTTCGGCTCGCCGATCAAAGCGGCGAATCCGGCGCGGCTTTCAGCCATTCTCGACCTGTTCGATTTTTTCCAGCAACTTCCGCGCGGCCTTCATTTCAGCCGACCGCTTGGTTTGCGCCGTTGCGATTTCGGACAAGCCGGATGCGAGTCGCACTTCCATAGTGAATTCGACATCGTGGTCCGGGCCTTTCCGCTTGATTTCCGAATACTGGGGAAGCCCTTGGCCGCGCGCCTGCGCATATTCCTGCAGGGTCGACTTGGCATCGCGCGCGTCGGTTTCAACTGTCCGAATTCGATCCTTCCAAAGATTCAGAATCAAATTCTTGGCGGCTGCATAGCCGCCGTCCAAATAAACGGCCCCGAGCACGGCTTCCAGCATATCCGCGAGGATCGGCAACTTCCTCCTGCCGCCCGACATCGATTCGGAGCGGCCCAGCTTAATTGCCGCTCCGAGGTCCAGGTCGCGCGCGACATCCGCGCAAAGCGGGCCGCCGACAAGAGAATTGAATCGCGGCGCAAGCACGCCGGCCGCCGCCCCAGGGTCGCGCTTTAAGAGCGCCTCCGCAATTACTAGCCCCAAGACCCTGTCGCCGAGAAATTCAAGGCGTTCGTTTTCCTTGGCGCCGTCGGACTTCCAGGATCGGTGAGTCAAGGCGTTCGCCAGCAGGTCGACATCGGAAAACCGGTAGCCGAGCCTGTTTTCGAATTCCCGCAATTCTCGCGATGGCTTCACTCTATAGCCTCGAAAAATCGATCCCTGCGCCAAGTCCAGACATGCAGCATGGACCGTCCGGCGGAAGAAAATATGACCCGGTCGGCTCGACCGATCAGGTTTTCGAACGGAACGAATCCCACGCCGCCGATGCTTGATGAATACCTGCTGTCCTGGCTGTTGTCCCGGTTGTCGCCCAAAAAGAAGTAATGGCCTTCCGGAACCGTGAAGACTCGGGTATTGTCCGAGAACGACATGCCTAAATCCAGTACTGAATGCCGAGATCCATCCGGGAATTCTTCGACGAATTTCGATTTCGTGCAAGTGCTGCCCGCCGCTGCGCCTCTATTCTCGCATTGCGGGAATTTCCCCATCGGGCCCTGGCGCTCGTATAATTCTTCGTACTCGCCGTTCGGAGTCTGAACCGACGGCTCGTCGTTTATTTGCAGCACGCCATCGACCATTTGGACTTTGTCGCCGGGGAGGCCGACCAGACGCTTGATGTAGTCGGACTTGTTCACCGGATGCTTGAATACGATCACATCGCCCCGCTCTGGCTCGTCCGCAAGAATTCGACCCGGAAACGGACATAGCGACCATGGGCACGAATGACGCGAATAGCCGTAGGACATCTTGTTCACGAATAGAAAATCTCCGATCAATAGCGTATCCTTCATCGAACCCGAAGGAATCCAGAATGGCTGAAACAGGAAGGTGCGGAATACTCCGGCGATCAATAGCGCGTAAACGATCGTCTTGAGATTCTCATAAATTTTTTCTCTCAATTTGAGCCTGCCTTCCAAATTTGCATTTTCTAATCCCGATTATCCGTGCGGCCGCATGCAGGCCTAAATTTCCCGCGGAGCGGCTTCGATTACGACGACCGCCGACGCGACGGGCCTGTCGTCGGTCATGGACACATGAATCCTGGCCTCGCAGCCCTCCGGCGTCATAGACCGCAGCCGCGCTTGCGCGGCTCCATGAAGTATAAGCACTGGCATGCCTCCCGGTCTGCTTTCAATTTCGATGCATCTCCAAGCGACGCCACTGCGCATTCCGGTGCCTAGAGCCTTGGCGCAAGCCTCCTTGGCCGCCCACCGCTTGGCATAGTAGCCGGGAAAGTCGGCGAAGCGGTCCGCGTGCCGCTGTTCGCGCCCGGTAAACACCCTGTTTCGAAACCTGCCTCCAAAATTTTCGAGCGCGCGCTCTATCCTGTCGATACGGACTACATCGATGCCGATGCCGATGATCATGCCGACAACAGGAATCCAAAGAAGCGAATGATACCGGCCGAATAGGGGATTGCGCTTCGGAATGCCACTAGATTTTCCGCGCTTCCGCCATGAGCTTCTTCATTATTCGTATCGCCTGCTCGAGCCCGAGAAATATTGCTTCGCCTATGAGAAAGTGGCCGATATTCAGTTCGGCGATTTGCGGAATTTCGGCTATGGGAGTCACGGTCTCGAAAGTCAGGCCGTGCCCCGCATGAACTTCGAGCCCGAGCGAGGCCGCGAATGCCGCGGCCTCCCGGATTCGATTCAGTTCGTTTTCGCAGTCGTTCAGCCGATTTTCGAAAAAGCGTTCGCAGTACGATCCCGTATGAAATTCGACAACAGACGCCCCTACGCGGCCGGCCGCCTCCACTTGCCTAATGTCGGAATTTATAAAAAGAGAAACTCTCGACCCTTGCTCCGCGATCGGCCCGATGATCGCCTTCAAGTGCTCTTCATGCCTCGTCGCGTCCAGCCCGGATTCAGTCGTGCGCTCCTCTCGACGCTCCGGCACGATGCAAACCGCGTGAGGCTTGAATCGCAAGGCGATGCTTTGCATTTCCTCCGTCGCCGCCATTTCCAGATTCAATGGCTTGGACAACTCGCTCACCAGCTTTTCTATATCGGCATCCGAAATATGGCGGCGGTCTTCTCGCAGATGCGCGGTGATTCCGTCGGCTCCGGCCCTCTCCGCAAAACGAGCCGCGCGGACCGGGTCGGGATAGGAGCTGCCGCGCGCGTTTCGAACGGTGGCGACATGGTCGATGTTAACCCCGAGCCTCGGCTTTCCTGAGACATTTGATGCGGACATTTAATCTGACCCCTCGGTCGGCTTGTTCATTCGGGATTCCCGCAGCAACGATTTCAATAGCGAGCGCGGCCTCGAGCCGGCTGCCGCCGCTTTTCGTTTTGCGGCTTTGGCTTTGCGGCGCTTTCTGTAGGCCACGACGACCGATTTAGTCAGCCAGCCGGCGGCGACGCCGAAAATCAGGCCGGGAATCGCGCCGCCAATTAAATAGGGCAGGAAAACGCTGCGGTAAATCTGTGCGAAAGATGTCCAGTCCGCTTGGCGCTCTGTAAAGAGAGCAAATAGATTGAGCGCCAGATCCTTGAAGAAAATTTGAAAGTGGATAAGCATAGATTTCGAATCGACGCCGTTGACGGGTACGTCCCCGACGATCTGATGCCCAAGCGAAATCGACATGGCGGCAATGAGCGGAAACGTCAGGGGGTTGCCGAACAGCGTCGCCAGCAGCGCGGCCAATATATTGCCGCGCAGTAGAAATGCCAGAATCGCGGCGACCAGGACATGGAACCCGAAAAACGGCGTAAAACAGGCCCAGACTCCGGCAAAGACGCCTCTGCCAATTTTTCCGGGCGGATCCGGGATTCGCCGAATGCGGTACCAGATATAGATAATCGCCCGCCTCCATCCTCCTTTCGGGTAAAAGAGACGCTGCAATATCTCGGAGAAATTTCGATTCTGCTTCTGCTTGAACACCTCTTCGTCTCGTTCCGCTGCGCCAGTGTCTTCCAGCCCGTCGCTATCAAGCCGGGCCAGGAATCAAAGGGAATTGCTTTCTATTGGAAGGCGAACGATTTTGCTAACGTCTGAATCAGCCTTTATCGAGCTTTGCAGACTGTGGAGATGGCCGATGCCCCGTACATCGACATCGACTTCCAAAAGATAGAAATCGTGCTGCCTGTCCGTAATTCGGAGATTTGAGATATTGGAGTTCTGCTCTCCTATCGAAGTGCAGATTCGTCCTAGGACGCCCGCGCGATTCGCCATCTTGATCTCCAGCGTTACGGGATAAATCGGCGCATGCCGCCCGGAATTCCAGGAGAGCGGCTCCCAGCGCCTCTCGCTGAATTGCTTTAGCTTCGGGCAATAGATCGCGTGGATGCTCACGACCTTGCCCCGCTGGGTAATCCCAACGATTTTTTCGCCGGGAACCGGGTTGCAGCAATCCGCGCGCCTGTAGGTGTTGTTGGCTTTCAATCCGACGACGGCTTGCGCGGCAGGAACCGTGTCGTCCCCCTCCTGCTTCTTGTAGTATTCCGGATACACGGCCTTGATCACATCGTTCGTAGAGATCTTCTTTGATCCGACATGGGCCAGCAATTCCTTTTCGCTGGAATAGTTCAAGTTATTTAAGGCCGTCCTAATAATGTTCATGTTCCAGTCCCAGCCTTCCTTTTCGAACTGGGACCGCAAATCGATCATCCCCTGCCCGGAAAGCTCCTCTTCCTTCTTCTCCCGGAAATAACGCCGAATCGCGGATTTGGCCCTTGCGGACTTAACGAAATCCTCCCATTTCGAATGCGGAGACGGAATGCCGGCCGACACGATTTCAACGGTGTTTCCGTTCTTAAGAATATCCTGAGCCTGCGCAGACCGCCCGTCAACTTTCGCCGCGACGAATCCATGCCCGAGATTCGTATGTATCGCGTAGGCGAAATCCAGCACGCTCGCGCCTTGCACGAGCTTGACGACCTGTCCCTTCGGCGTGAAGCAGAAGACCCTGTTGGAATTCATTTCAAGTTTCAAATGATCCAGGAACTTGTCGCTTCGCTCAAATTCCAGGATGCTTCCCTTGAGTTCGGACAGCGACTTTTGCGAATCTTCGGCATAGGGGTTTTCCATCCTGACGCCGTCCTTGTAGGACCAATGTGCGGCCACTCCGAGCTCGGCCACCTGATGCATCTCGAGGGTTCGAATTTGCACTTCGATCTTCTGGTCGTTCGGACCAAGGACCGTTGTATGGATCGAACGGTATCCGTTGACCTTGGGCTGGCTGATATAGTCCTTCAACCTTCCCGGAATGGCGCTCCACTTGATATGGATCGCGCCTAGAGCCTGATACGCCTGATGCTCGGTCTCGGTGATGATTCGGAATCCGTAGGCGTCCGCGATCGTGGAAAACGGGATGTTTTTTTCATTTGCCTTCCGCCAGATCGAAAAAGGCTTTTTCGCTCTGCTCTGAATTTTGAATTCGATGCCGATGTCCCTCAGCAGGGATTCGATATCCTTCGTAATTGTCTGGACGGCTTCGGCCGACTGCTTCTCCAATGCCGCGTAATGGAAGCAAATGGAATCTCGCTGCTGAGGATCGAGAACTTGAAATGCCAGGTCCTCCAGCTCCTCGCGCATGTTTTGCATGCCCATGCGCCCTGCAAGCGGCGCATAGAATTCCATAGTCTCGATCGCTTTCCTGTGCTGCTTCTTGGGCGGAAGAAACTCGATCGTTCTCATATTGTGGAGCCGGTCCGCGAGCTTGACGAAGAGCACGCACGGGTTTTCGGAAATCGCCAGCAGGAGCTTTCGAACGTTTTCCGCCTCCAGCGTTTCCGTATCCGGAAATTCGAACTTGGTGAGTTTCGTAACGCCGTCGATATAGTTGGCGATTTGCTCGCCGAATTCGCATTCCAGCTTGGAATAATTCGCGGCCGTGTCTTCAAGCGTGTCGTGGAGCAGCCCGGTAACGATCGTTTGATCGTCCATTTTTAGTTCCATCAGGATCCGCGCAACCGCCACGGGGTGAATGAAGTACGGCTCGCCCGAGTGCCGCAATTGATTCCGGTGGCATTCTTCTCCGTAATGGTACGCCTTGCGAATCAGCTCTCGGTCGGTGTTTGGGTTGTACTCCCGAATGTCAGCTACAAGTTTGTCTACCCCGCTCGGCAGATCCAGATTATTGGCTTGATTGCGCACCGAGATTTTCTTCTCTTTCCCGCGCTGCCTCCATTTGCTGGAGAAACTTCTCTTCTGTCAATTCATCTTCATCGGGCTTGTCGTGGAAATCCGCAATGGCCGAGCTGTTGTTGACCGGTTCCGCCAGGGACAGGATGGAAATCGATGCGCCATCGTCGTCCGGTTCGTCGATTTCGTTTTGCGTCTGCTGCATTTCAATGGCGCGCTCGCGCAATTCGTCGGCAGATTGGGACTCGACCGCGATTTCCCTGAGCGCGACGACGGGGTTCTTGTCGTTATCGCGTTCGACCGTGGCCGGCCTTCCCGATGAAAGCTCCCGGGCGCGCAGCGCGGCAAGAACGACCAAGTCAAATCGATTAGCTACTTTGTCGACGCAATCCTCGACGGTCACCCTGGCCATAAGAATCCTCCGCGTATTTGCTTGTACCTGACCACATAATTGTTGCGCCCTGTCTATGCAAGGCGTAACGCCGAATTGGAATGATCGCTCTTTAGTCGAGGCAATATTCCGAACACGGAAATTCGGCGCCGGAATCAAGGAGTCCGAATTCGATACCGCGTCGGCAAAGACGAAAGCCTTCCCTTGAATTGGGAACGCGCGACGCCAATTCCATAGATTCGCGGCATGCGACTGCGGAAAACTTTTCGAACCGGGCGAGTCGCGGATAATTCAATTTGAAATTTCAAGGAGGTCGGCTATACCTGCAGCGACTTTGCAGAAAATCGGCTTATCGAGTAATCGGCCAGGTTGTTGTACGCGAGTGAGATTTCGAGAATTTATAAAGGACAAGGAAATGTTTTATCGTGACGAAAAGCTTGCGCTGTTCATTGATGGCTCGAATTTGTACTCAGCCTCCCGCTCTCTTGGATTCGATATCGACTACAAGAAGCTGCGCGAGGAATTCATGCGACGCGGAAAGCTTCTAAGAGCGTTCTATTATACGGCTCTAATTGAAAGCGATGATTACTCGCCCATTCGTCCGCTAGTGGATTGGCTCAATTACAACGGCTTCACGATGATAACGAAATCGGCGCGCGAATACACCGACGCGATGGGGCGGCGGAAAATCAAGGCGAATCTGGATATTGAACTTGCAGTTGACGCGATGGAGATCTCCGATCATATCGACCATATCGTGCTATTTTCCGGCGACGGAGATTTCAAACCGCTTGTTGAAGCTCTTCAAAGGAGAGGCGTGCGCGTCTCGGTCGCCTCGACCATCCGCTCCTCTCCCCCGATGGTGGCCGACGAACTCCGGAGGCAGGCGGACAATTTTATCGAACTCGCGGACCTCAAGGATGTTATCGGCCGACCTCCCAGACCGGAGACCGCGAATCCAGGGGCCGGCTCGCCTGAAAGGAATATGTACCGGGCGGAAGAATGATTCAGTCGCGACAGGCGTTTGAAATGACCAATAGCAACGGAGCGGCGCCGACCATCGATTCCGAATGCCTCGGCGACAGCAGATTCGAGAACGATGCGGTTAACAAGCCCGCGCTCAATCTTTACCTGGCCGCCCCGCGCGGATATTGCGCGGGCGTCGAACGGGCAATTAAAATCGTGGAACTGACGCTGGAAAAGTGGGGCGCGCCGGTTTTCGTACTCCATGAAATTATTCACAACCGGTTCGTTGTCGACCGGCTTCGCGAAATCGGCGCGGTATTCGTCGACGAGGTAAGTCAGTGCCCGGCCGACCGCCCGATTATTTTTTCCGCGCACGGCGTGCCGAAGTCCGTGGTCGAGGCTGCCAGCAACCGAAGAATGACGTATTTGGACGCGACGTGCCCGCTCGTAACCAAAGTTCATGTGGAGGCGGCCCGCCATTACGCCGCCGGGCGGCGAGTCATCATGATCGGCCATGCGAATCACCCCGAAACAGCGGGCACCATGGGCCAGCTTCCCGAAGGCGAAGTAATCCTGGTCGAAACGCTGGAAGATGTCGACCGGCTCGACCTAGATCCCGATTCCAAGCTTGCCTACGTTACGCAAACGACACTTTCGCTAGACGATACTCAGGAAATCGTTTCGGCATTGATCGATAAGTTTTCGAATATATCCGGCCCGCACAAAAAGGACATCTGCTACGCAACCGCAAACCGCCAGGAAGCGATCAAGCGGATTTCGCCGCTGATAGATGCGCTTATCGTGATCGGAGCGCCGAATTCCTCGAATTCCAATCGCCTCGTCGAAGTCGGTAAAAAATGCGGGTGCGCCTACTCTCAGCTTGTTCAGCGCGCAACGGACTTGGATTGGAGGGCGCTAGCCGGCGCAAGGTCCGTTGGCTTGTCGGCAGGCGCCAGCGCGCCCGAGCAATTGGTGGACGAAGTCATCGAAGCGTTTTCGAACAGGTACGAAGTTGTCCTGGAGGAAATCGAAGTCGCGAAGGAAAACTACGTGTTCAATCTGCCCGCGTCGCTGCGCGCCGGCGCCGTCTGAATTCCGCCATGCGCGCATCCTTCTCGTAGCGGAGATTGCCTGGTTCGCACCGCGAAGCCGCCAACGTCCCCTCGCGTTTTCTATCAAGGTATATTCGGCATGACTGTCAAAGTGTTCGCGTTCACGGATGGAGCCTGTTCAGGAAACCCCGGCGTTGGCGGATGGGGCGTTTCTCTAAGGGCGTATCGAAACGGCGACTTGATCAAGAAGAAGGATATTAAAGGGGCCAGCGAAAGAACGACCAACAATCGCATGGAGTTGCAGGCCGCCATCGAGGCTCTAAAGGCGCTTCGAAGCCCTTCCGAAATAATTGTTGTAACCGACAGCAAATATCTGCAGGACGGCATAACCAAATGGCTCGGCCGGTGGGAAAGAAACGGCTGGAAAACCTCGGCTGCAGCCGATGTGAAAAACAAAGATCTCTGGCAGGAGCTAAAGCGCGTCGAGTCGGCGCATCGGGTGGTTTGGGAATGGACCAAGGGCCATGCCGACAATCCCGGCAACAAGCGAGCGGACCAGCTAGCTCGACAGGCTATCGCCGAATTCAAGAAAACTCGACCCCGGCGCGATTGAACATAGTAATTTTCGAAATGGCGAATGGAGCGCACTCGCGCATTATGCCGCCGGACGGACGAGCTGGACGCGACTAAGGCGCTCCATCAAAACAAGAGCCGGACGGCAGCGCAAAGCCCTTTAGGAACTCACGCGCCTCCATTGGCCGTTTCGACGGGCGCTGCAAGCGCAGAATCCGCACGGCGCCGGTTCCGCACGCGATCGTCAGATCCGTTCCGACAATTTCTCCCGGAGCCCCGCTTGCGTCGGCGACGCGGCTGTCAAGGAATTTTATCCGCTCTCCCTTGAACGGCGACCATGCGCCCGGATTAGCCGACAAGCCCCTAATCTGCCTGTCGACATCATTCGAGGAGCGCGTCCAGTCGATGCGCGCTTCATGCTTTTCGACTTTTTTGGCGTACGTGGCGCCTTCATTCGATTGAGGCCTGAATTCGAGAGCGTCAATCCGGTCCAGGGCTTCTAAAATCATGGAGGCGCCCAGCGAAGCCAGTCGATTCTGAAGGATCGACGCCGTTGCTTCGGGCCCGATGGGTTCGATTCGTTCAATGCAGACCCGGCCGCTATCAACCCGCGGCTCTACTCTCATTATGCAGACTCCGGTCGTCGCGTCCCCGGCCATTATCGCGCGCTGGATCGGCGCGGCGCCCCGCCACCTGGGAAGAAGCGACGGGTGAATGTTCAAAAAGCCGTGCTTCGGCAAATGCAAAAGATCTTTCGGAAGGATTATTCCGTAGGCGGCGACGATCGCGACGTCCGCGCCGATCGCCGAAAAGTCTTCGCGAACGCCCGACGAGTCGAAGGATTCCGGAAATCGCAGATTCAAGCCCAGCGAACAGGCGCGTTCGCCAACCGGAGTATGCCGCGCCTTCTGCCCCCGCCTGCGAGGCTTCGGGGGCTGGCTGTATACGCTCGCGATCTTGTGACGCGACGCGAAAAGCGCATTCAAAGACGGAACGGCGAAATCGGATGATCCGAAAAATGCGACATTGAGAATCGTTGCGGGCATGAATTCCTATTCGCCGTCCTTTTTCTTCTGCGGATTGGAATTGTTCAGGCTGGCTTCTCGCACGGCCTTTTTCGCCTTCCGCGAGATGATCTGCCGCTTTACGCTGGAAATCCTGTGAATGAACAGTTTGCCGTCCAAGTGGTCTAATTCATGCTGCGCGCAGCGCGCCCAGAGCCCTTCGAGTCGCTCTTCGAAACTTTCGCCTTGAAGGTCCCGGTAGGCCATGACGACGCTGGCCGGCCGTGTGACTTCAGCGAATTGACCCGGCAGGGACAGGCATCCCTCGTCGCGCTTTTCCTTGTCTTCGGAAGCCCAGACAATGCGCGGGTTCACCAGGACCCTTGGATCCCCGGCTTCCTCCTCGCTAGAGCAATCCATGACGAATATCCTTTTCATAATTCCCAGCTGCGTCGCCGCCAGGCCGATGCCGGGAGCGGCATACATGGTCTCGAGCAAATCTTCCGCCAATTCAGCCAGTTGGCTTGAGTACTCGGAGACTTCTCGCGCCTTCATGCGAAGCCGCCGGTCCGGGAACAAAAGAATTTCTCTTACACTCATAGTCGAATACTCGGATTTCGCTGCATACCTATGGCGCAGCCGGCTCGGCGGAAGCCTGGAGCCGAGGCTGTGGATTCCGCATGCGAATATCCGCGAATTTGCCTCGACGCAAACTTTCGGACAATTTAAACACGCGCGGCTAAATTTACGACAGTCTAAAATTATCGATTGGCCGGCGCGCTGGGAGGCTTGCGCGTTCGAAGGGGGCAGATAGTTTCGACCGCTTGATACGGAGTGCAGCATGGATTTTGACGAAGTAATCGACCGCCGCGGAACTCATTGCATGAAATGGGACATGATGGAGCGCATTTACGGCGTTCCGTCGGACAGTGGCATTGCCATGTGGGTGGCCGACATGGACTTTCGGCCGCCGGATATTGCCAGGCGCGCCCTTCAAAAGTTGATCGACCACGGGATTTACGGTTATTTCGGCGACGACAGGGACTATCGCAGCGCGATTTGCCGGTGGATGGACTCGCGGCACGGCTGGCGCGTGGAGCCGGACTGGATTTTTACCGCGCACGGCCTTGTCAACGGAACCGCGCT
This sequence comes from Albidovulum sp. bin36, assembly GCA_002238565.1. Lineage (GTDB taxonomy): Bacteria > Pseudomonadota > Alphaproteobacteria > Rhodobacterales > Rhodobacteraceae > JAPPFL01. The sequence continues at coordinate 17,652 of MPMP01000032.1, read as the reverse complement.
CTGCATCGATTGCTTTACGTCGCCCGGCGACGGCATTGTCCTTTTCACGCCCGTTTATCACGCGTTCGCGCGAGTGATCAACGCCGCCGGCAGGCGAATTGTCGAATGCCCGCTCCAGATTCGCAACAACCGCTACGAAATGAACTTCGCCGAATACGACCGACTTATGAAAGGCGACGAAAAAATGGCGATCCTATGCTCGCCGCATAATCCCGGCGGCACCGTGTGGACCCGGGAAGAATTGCAGCGGCTGGCTAAATTCTGCACTAGGCACGACCTGCTTCTCGTCTCCGACGAAATCCATCACGACCTTGTCCTGCCCGGCCGCGCCCATACGCCGATGCCGATCGCCGACCCCTCGATTTCGAACCGCCTGATAATGATGACCGCCACCACGAAGTCATTCAATATTGCCGGCGCGCACTGCGGCAACGTAATAGTTCAGGACGAAGAGCTGCGAAAAGCGTTTTCGAGAAAAATCGCAGCCCTGGGCATATCGCCGAACAGTTTCGGCATTTTCTTGGCTGAAGCTCTTTACTCGCCGGAAGGCGCGGAATGGATCGATGCCGCCGTCAAGTACATTGAACGAAACTGCGCGCTTTTCGATTCCTGCGTGAACGGAATTTCGGGGCTGAATTCCATGCCGCTCGACGCCACCTATCTCGCCTGGGTGGATTTTTCGGGAACGGGCCTTCCAGCAAGCGAATTCACGCGGCGAGTTGAGCAGGACGCGAAAATCGCCGTCAATCGAGGGCCGACTTTCGGGTCGGGAGGCGAAAATTTCCTTCGTTTCAACTTGGCGACGCCGAGGTCGCTTGTCGAGGAGGCCATCGATAGGATCGCGCTTGCATTCAGATGAAATTTCCATTCGGAACCAAGACGCCGCAAAAATTCGGCGGCGACCGCGCAACGATCCCGTTGTCCGATTCTCCCGTCGATTCTAGCAGTCCCGGTTGAATTTCAAGCCATCCGCCGCGTTCCGGCGCATACCTTTCCATGCGGCGAAGCTGCCGATGGCCAGCTCGGAGCCGCGCCGTTTTTGACCTGCCGGCCGAAGAGCGAGACTTGTCCGTTCGTTCGAAAATGGAGTAAGGACATTCAGCCAGACCAACTGCAAGGAATATTGAATTGAGCTTCAATCCACAGCCAAGACCTCCCGGACGACCTAATCGCTGCCAACTTTTCGGCCCGGGAACACGACCGGAATTATTCCCCAAAATGGCCTCGTCCGACGCGGATGTCATTAATCTTGATTTGGAAGATTCGGTTGCGCCGTCCGACAAGGCGAAGGCGCGGAAATTCGTTATCGAGGCCGTCAATGACGTGGATTGGAACGACAAGTACCTATCGGTGAGAATAAACGGACTCGATACGCCGTACTGGTACAAGGACGTCGTGGAGCTGCTGGAGAATTCCGGAGATCGACTCGACCAGATCATGATTCCGAAAGCGGGAAATTCTAGCGACATTTACGCGGTGGACGCTTTAGTTTCGTCAATCGAGGTGGCAACCGGAAGGCCAAAAAGAATAAGCTTCGAAGCGATTATCGAAACTTCCGCGGGTCTGACGAACATTTCGGAAATCGCGGCATCGAGCCCGAGGCTTCAAGCCTTGTCGCTGGGCGCCGCGGATTTCGCGGCGTCCATGGGAATGCAAACCACGAGCATTGGCGGAACCCAGGAAGGGTACTTTATGGTTGCCGACGGCGAGCCGGGTTCGAATCGCGCCATCAGCCTTTCCGACCCATGGCATATGGCGACTGTGTCTCTGGTTGCCGCCTGTCGAACGCACGGGCTATTGCCCATCGACGGTCCATTCGGCGATTTTAGCGACGATGAGGGATTTCTGGCCCAGGCGAAAAGGTGCGCTACGCTCGGCATGGCGGGAAAGTGGGCCATTCATCCAAAGCAGATCGCCCTGGCGAACCAGGTATTCACGCCATCCGAAAAACAGGTGCGGGAGGCAAAGGAAATCCTTCAAGCCATGAAAGATGCGGAAGCGGCCGGTTCCGGCGCAGCCGTTTACAAGGGCAGGCTCGTCGACATTGCATCCATCAAGCAGGCCGAAGTAATCGTTGAGCAAGCGGAACGCATAAAAAAATAATCGGCATCATTGACGAACGGCAATTTATTCGAAAGAACGGGGAGAACGAATAACAAGACGCGCATTGAATTAGCGCGCCGCGCAGGCAGAGGCCGAGAATAGGCAATAGCCAACAATGAAGCAGTTTCTAGATTTTGAAAAATCTTTGGCCGAAATTGAAGGCAAGGCCGAAGAATTGCGCTCGCTGTCCGAATCGGACAGCGAGATGGATATAGAAAAGGAAGCGAGAGCCTTGGACCGCAAGGCCCTGGACATGCTCGCCGATTTGTACAAAGACTTAAGTCCATGGCGAAAGTGTCAAGTTGCGCGCCATCCGAGCCGCCCGCACAGCACCGATTATATCAATGCCCTGTTCACCGATTTCACGCCGCTCGCCGGCGATCGAAATTTCGCCGACGACCCGGCGATTATTGGCGGCCTCGGACGATTTGACGGTGAAGCGGTCGTAATCATCGGCCATGAAAAAGGCAGCGACACCAAATCCAGGATCAAACACAATTTCGGAATGGCGCGGCCGGAAGGTTACCGGAAAGCCATTCGGCTCATGGACCTAGCCGACCGTTTTGAATTGCCGGTTGTAACTCTTGTGGACACATCCGGAGCCTACCCGGGGAAAGGCGCCGAGGAACGGGGACAATCGGAAGCGATCGCGCGTACAACCGAAAAATGCCTTCAAATAAAGGTTCCTTTGATTTCGATTATTATTGGCGAAGGGGGATCGGGCGGGGCGGTCGCGCTGGCAACCGCGGATAGGCTCGCGATGCTAGAGCATTCGGTCTATTCCGTCATCAGCCCGGAAGGCTGCGCCTCAATTCTTTGGAAAGATGCGGAACGCATGCGGGAGGCGGCCGAAGCGCTCAGGCTCACGGCCCAGGACTTGGAAAAGCTCGGCGTAATAGACCGCATAATCCCCGAACCGCTTGGCGGCGCGCAGCGAGATCATGAAAAAACGTTCGCAGCCGTGGGAGCGGCCCTGCGCGAAATGCTAGACGAACAGAAATCGAAGCAGTCGAGCAAGCGCCTAAGAGCCAGGCGCACGAAATTTCTGCGAATAGGCACGAAAAAGCTCTTCCCTTGACGATGGCCGGATATGCGGCGAATTCGCGAGGCCGCCGCTATTCTGAAATTCTGCAATGTCCAAGCCGGCGAAATTCCGATTATCGCGTAATTTGGGCAAGTTGCCGTTTCATTGGTTGAGAACCCGCGTTTGCTATCGAGCCAACTCCGAACACGCACTCGGAATGCCATTTTACACGCGTGTCGCGACTACGGGCCGCTTGGATAGTCATTGTCGCGAGCTTACGAGAATTCGATGCTCAAATCCTCGCAGTTTCCCGGATTCTCGCCCCGATTCCATTCTTGACGCTTAAGAGCCGACGACTGCGTAGAAGAGCGGGATTTTGCGATCCCCCGCGCCATTACAGGAATGCCTGTTTTTTCCCTATCGCTTTGGAACTTTTTGTCGCCGCCCGCCGCTTCGGCCTTTTCGGCCGGCCGAACGGGTCCGCCGCGCGCTTTGGACGGGGGCCGTGGCGAGGATTCGGGCGGATCGTTTTGGAGAGGCCGTCGGCACGGTAACGGTCGCGCCACCTACGTCCATGGATTCTTTATGCGGCCGAAAGCCGAATTATTGATCAATTGGCGCTCGCAAACGCATAGACGCACGTGGCTGCGCTTGCCTTGGCGCTTGATACGGAAGAGCGGACAAAAAATGGGCTGCGAAGCCAGGCCACCGCCGCATACGCGGATCTAGCTTGATCAAGACGACGAGCTCGTCGGAAATGCTCGGCCTGCTGCGCGGATGCCGAAAGGGATCGAAAAACAACTAGCAATCGACACTCTCCGGGGAAGGAAGGCCATTGCCAACTGACGCCGGGCCTGACCGGTCCTTCGGCTACATTCGGCAACTTGACCGACTAGCAAGAGCTAAAGGCAATCATTCTAATATTGATCATTCACCTTCGCTTCGGACATCAATCGATTCGAAGCGCTTTCGATTTTATTTTCCAGTATGCCTAGAAACTCGGAAGCGCCTCCGCCCGGCGGAATGCTCTCGAGGAATTCCACGACTGCATTGCCCGGCTTCCTGTAAATTCTGCGTCTTGGCCAAAAAACTCCGACATTTGTAGCGGCGGGAACGCATTCGATTTCCATCGATTCGTAAAGAACGGCCGCTCCCACCTTGTATGGCTTGCGTACGCCGGGCGCTACGCGCGTTCCTTGGGGATAAATGACAAGCTGAGCGGGAGCATCGAACGGCTTCTTTAGCGCCGATTTCAGCAACTGCTTAATAGCCGCCGATTTTTTGCCGCGATCAATGGCGACGCAGCCGATTCTCATTGCCATGTATCCAACAATCGGAGCCCAAACCAACTGTTTCTTCATAACGAACCGTGGTCTGGGCAGCACGCTGCAAATCAAGATAATATCGAAGAACGACTGATGCTTTGCGCAAACGAGAACGTCGCCGAGAGGCACATCTCCGCGAACTTCGGAGGTGAGACCCGCTAGCCGATCCGCTGAGAAACGCACCCATCGGCAAAAAACTCGAATTCCGCGGTACGCCCACTCTCGATCGAATACGCTTAGCGGAATAAAGAGCAGCGCAAGAGTTGCCATGGCGGCATACATCTGGATCGCGAATATCAGAGATCTAAGCCATTGAACGTAAAATGCCATTTCGACTCTTGCTCGCGTCCGATCCTAGAAATCTCCAAGGAAGTCCGCGCTAAATTCGATGAGTATTCACCGGTTCCGCCGATCAAATGCTCTTTTGCCCCGAATCCCTTTAGCATACTCCGAATTGGCGACGCGACACCCGGACAAGCAGCTTCGTACGCATGTTGAATCGGAAATTCAATGTCCGAAAAAACTTGGAATCTCCTGCTTTTTCTCCTCGCTCCTAGCTTTCGAAATCTTTCCGCATTTTCGATATTGCTAAAACCGCGATTGACTGATCGGAACATTTAAAGCTGATCGCACTTGGAATGCGCCGCGTTCGACAGTAATGTACAGTACCATTGGCGAAAAGGCCGAGCATTTTTTCCAGCCGAATTATGCTAATTACTTGTCAAAACTGCCGAGCCCAGTACGATATCGATAGGAATGATATACCTGCCGAGGGTTGTGAAGTGGAGTGCCTCGGCTGCGGTAAAGTCTGGTATCAATGGCCGGACCGCAATATTGCGGTTCGACGGGCCGGGTCGTTAAATTTCGCAAAAAGCGAGATGCCGGGAAATCGGGCAGTATCGCAAGACATGAGTTCAACCTCCGACGAAGCGGACTACGACTTGGTCCGCGCGCCCGGCACAAGGCCGGAAGTAGCCAGGATTCTGGAAGAGGAGCTAATAGATTCCTCCGAAATCGAAAAAATTAAATCGGGAGCCGGGCGCATCCCAAATGCAAGGGATCCTGGCGATGCCTCGCGCGAGCGTTCACTGGCCAAGGAACAGGACTTTCCGCATCGTTCGCGCCAAAGCAACCAAACTGCCGTACGCCGGCCGAGAAGCGGACGAACTCGCGGCGAATCGTTTTGGCACGGTTATTTTCCAGTACTGCTTCTGGTAATCTTTTTAGGTCTAGTTCACTTCTCTTTGCCGATCGCAGGCAAACTGTTCGAAGAGGTGGCGCCGTATGCTCAGGCATATGAAAGAGTTGTTGATGCCGCTATCGCCTATATCGTTGATCTATTCGGCGGATAGCGACCGATTTGCAACCGGCTTGCTAGTTTCAAAATCTTTGGAGAAGGCGCCTAAGATAGTCGAGTTCTACCGGCGATCTTGAAGTATCCCCCGACCTGCGACGAATTTCTTCGCGCAGTTCTTCGGTTCTCGTCCAGGACCGACCGCCTTGAAGTAGCATGCCTTCATTCGTCCAGAGTCCGGCGTTCGAATGTCGCCTTCCAAACGGATCCATTCCCGATTCACTTGGAATCGGACCGGCTTCGCTGCCGCTTGCTTGCTGCCAAGATCTGGAAAATCCGCGAATGCCCTCCCGAATTTCGCCCATCGCCTCCATTTGCTCGTCGACGGCGCCTTCAAGATCGCCCTTCACGATATAGTCGCTTGCTCGCCCCATTGACTGCTCGGCGTTTCCGAATGCCTCTCGAGCGGCATCGAACTGGTCGCTTTCGGCGGGCAGCGGAATGCTGCCTATCTGATCGCCGAGGCGATTTTGCAGATCTGTTTGGCGTCCCGCCAAATCGCCCAATTCCTGTCCGCCCTGGGAAAAAACATTTCCCTCGCTGCCGAACCGCCGGCCCAATTCTTCCGACGGGTCGGCAACCGCGCCTCTTTCCATCTGGCCTTTGCGCAGCATGCGGAAAGATTCATCCGTCAAGTCTTGCTGGCGTTCGAGCGTTTCCTGCAACTCGTCGACCGCGCGCTGAAACTCGCCTGTTTGACCATCGCTTTGCGATCGGGCCGTCTCTACGCTGTCCAGCATGTCTTGAAGCGACGAAAGCAGTTCCGCCGCCTCGCTCATGCGCCCGCTTTCGATAAAGGATTCGAGCCGCTTCAACATGTCATCCAGTTGAGCTTCCTGAACTGAATCGCGGAATTCGGAAAATTCGTCGGGATTTTCCTCGCCGCGCTTCGCGAGTTCCTGAAGAAAATTGTTCATGGACTCGAGGTACTGGTCCCAAAGTTCCGCGATCTCGTTTTCAGGCGCGCCTTTCCTAATTGCGGCTTCGAGTCTTTCGGCAAGCTCGCGCAAGAGTTCTTTAGCCATCGAAAGATCGCCGTCCTCGTGAATCAGCGCCGCCGCCCAAAGAGTTTCCGCGGCTTCCAGCGTCTTGTTCTTCAAAATCGCCTTGTTCTCGAGGCCGGATTCCAAGGCATGCACGGCGTGTCTGATCAAGAAATATACGCGGCTGTTTTCGATAAAACCTTCGGGGCGATGCGACAGCGCCCTCGAGACTTGCGCAACGCGCCTTGAATTCCTGCCGCTCCACAAAAGTTCGCGGCGAAGCTCCACAAGCGAAGCCGCTAGCGGATTGGAAAAATACCTTGCCGGAAGCTTAAACGACAGTTCCAGGCTATCGGACTTCTGACCCGCATTGTCACGGGCATAAATAGAGGCGTTGACCGCAAGCCCGGAAAAGCGGTGCGACGCGAAATGCTCCTTGAAATCGAGCTCGAATTCGGAGCGCTGCCCGAAAAACGGCAACGGTATGTCCAGCAATTCGGAAGCCGGCCCGGTCGGCTCTTCCTTCAGTCCGAAACGGCGGCTCACGCCTTCCAAATCGATTTCGATCTCTGCGCTGGCGGATTCCACTCCGTAATCGTCGGTCATTCTCAGCGGAACCGTCAGCTTTCCGCCGGCATCGTAAATCATTTCGCCGGCCAGTTCGATAGATGGCGGCGAATCGGAAATTACATTGAAATTCCAGCGCTCGCCGACGGCGGCATCGCCTTCGACTTCGACGCGGATTTCGCCGTGTCGACGAATCGTTATCTCATGAGCCAGCCCCGAATTCCGCATAGATGGCTCGAAATCGGAAACTGAATGAACAATGCTGAATTTTTCGGGGTCTCCATAGAGCCTCAATATCGCGAGGCTTCTTTCGGGAACCGAAATCGCATCCGGCGAATTCATTCCACTGAGATATACCGCCGGCTTTCCCGTATAGGCAGGCGGCTGAATCCAAGCTTCTATCAGAAAACCCGCTTGAGCCGCGTCGGCGCCGCCCACATGCGCGGAGTTCTCTCGACCGCCGATTACCGGACCGAATGCAAGTCCGACAACGAGCGCCGTAAAAGCAATGTACCGAAGCGCGAACTTGTCGACCGCGCTAATCCCGAACTTGGGAAGCGCGGGCGAAACGGTCTTGAGCTCTTCCGCCATTCGCGCCTTGTGCTCGCGCCAGACCGCCGCGGTTCCGGGATCGCGGAGGCCAATTGCCGGAACATCGCCGACAGCGGTAATCGGATAGCCCGGAGCAGAAGCGTCCAGCCTTCGAATCGCATCAATCCGATTCGGCCAGCGGAACTTCGAGAAGCCTAGAACGACCAGAAGGCCGAGTCCGGCAAACGAAACCGCCGCCGCCGCCGCGCGGTAGCTGCCAGGGAGAGCGGCGAAAATTCCAAAACTTGAAGCCGCCCCTAAAAACATGGCGAAAGTAAATGGCTGCCAAAAGGCCGAGGCCAGCCTTTCGGCGAGAATGCTGCACCAGGAAATGCGGATTTTTCCCTTGATCCGGCCTAGCGCTTCGCCGGCAAAAATCTCTTTCCTATCGATGGGCGCGGGCATTGTTGTCGATTCTAGTCGACGGCATGGTCGATAATGTCGAGCAATCTAAAGCCACGCCGGGACAATGTCCCGTTCGATGATCTCCTGAATACTAGGTCGTTTTCTAATGACCGCATGCGTTCCTCCCTTAACCAAGACTTCCGGCACCAGCGCCCGCGTATTGTATTCCGAAGCCATCGAAGAACCGTATGCGCCGGCGGAAAGAAAAGCAACGGCATCGCCTTCGCTGAATTTAGGAAGTAGGCGATGCCGCGCGAACGTATCGCTGGTTTCGCAAACCGGCCCCACGACATCGACGCGTTCCCAATCCCGGCGCGACCCCGGCTCGAAAACGGGAACAATCTCGTGATATGCATCGTAGATGGCGGGCCGCATCAAATCGTTCATCGCCGCGTCAACCACGAGGAAGCGGCGGTCCGAACCGTCTTTTACATATAGAACGGTCGAAAGAAGAATGCCGGCGTCTCCTACGATAAAGCGCCCGGGCTCGATTTCGATCTCGCAATCGAGATGCCCGACCGATTCCAGGATGGTCCTGCAATAGTCTTCTGGCGATATCGAAGTTTCCCCCCTCCGGTTATAGGCAATTCCCAGTCCGCCTCCTAAATCGAGCCGGCTGATGGCGTGGCCGTCGGCTCTAAGGACGGCGGTCAGATCCGCGACCATTGAGAAAGCCTTCCTGAAAGGAGCGATGCTGCGCACCTGGGATCCAATGTGGATGTCGATTCCCGTAATTTCGATGCCGGGCAATTTCGCTGCTTCGGAATATATGCTGCGCGCCCGCGCGATCGGAACGCCGAACTTGTTCTCCGATTTCCCGGTGGAAATTTTTTCGTGCGTCTCCGCGTCGACATTCGGGTTGACCCTGATTGCGACCGGCGCTTTTGCGCCCAATGAAACCGCGACTTCGTTTAGCAGCGATATCTCCGGTTCGCTTTCTACGTTGAACTGCCGAATCCCGCATTCGAGAGCGGTTTTCATTTCGGAGGCGGATTTGCCCACTCCGGAAAAAACAATTTTTTCGCCAGGAACGCCGGCAGCGATCGCGCGCGAGTATTCGCCGCCCGATACCGCGTCGAATCCCGCTCCGAGGCCTTTAAGCAATTTCAATATCGCCTGATTCGAATTTGCTTTCATTGCATAGCAAATCAAATGGTCGATGCCGGAAAGTCCCGATTGAAGCGCGGCGAAACGCTCCGCTATCGCTGCCGAGGAATAAACGTACGCGGGCGTTCCGATGTCCTCGGCAATCCGCAATGCGGAAACCCTCTCGGCATGCAGGATGCCATTCTCGTATTCGAAATGGTTTGGCAAAATATCCATGATCAATTGACGCCCGATCCCAGAAAATGGAATATCTTGATAGTCAAGACGGGACTGCCGACATCCGGGAGCATAGGCCGCTAGTTCGCTCGCAGAATTTCCGAAACCGTTCGCGGTTCCGGCGGCAGCGGGTCGCCCTTCCTCCCGCAAGATATCAGCAGCGTCAGCGAAAGCAAAATCGCGATTGCCGCCTTCATTTCAATTTACTCCGCCATAGCTTTATTTGGGATCGGACCTGGACCGGCGCCGTGCCTCCGTAGCTTGCGCGACTCTCAACCGAATTTTCCACGGTTAAAACTCTGCGCGCGTCTTCGACTAGTCCCGGGCAAACCGACTGCATGTCCGCAAGCGACAGATCGGCCAGCTCGACATTCGCGTCCTCCGCCATCTTGACGAGCTGGCCCGTCGCTCGATGCGCATTCCTGAACGACATCGAAAGCTCTCTCACAAGCCAATCCGCTAAATCCGTCGCCGTCGAATAGCCCGCGGCGGCGGCGGCTCGCATCCGTTCGGGATTCGGGGTTAAATCGGCTATCATTCCCCGCATTGCATCGATGGCCAATTCGAGCGTATCGGCGGAATCGAAAACCTGCTCCTTGTCTTCCTGCATGTCCTTCGAATACGCCAGCGGAAGACCTTTCATCACGGTAAGGAGAGCGGCAAGGGAACCGTTTAGCCTTCCGGCTTTCGCCCGCACGAGCTCCGCGGCATCCGGATTTCTCTTTTGCGGCATAATCGAAGACCCGGTCGAGAATTTGTCGCTGAACGCAATGAAGCCGAACTGCGGAGACGACCAAATAACGAGTTCTTCCGCCAGCCGAGACAAATGAACGCCGCAAATCGACGCGGCGGCAAGGAATTCCAATGCAAAGTCCCGGTCGCTTACAGCGTCGAGAGAATTCGCCATCGGCTTGTCGAAACCGAGATCCCGCGCCGTTACGTGCCTGTCTATCGGAAACGAAGTGCCGGCGAGAGCCGCGGCTCCGAGCGGCGACTCGTTCATACGCGATCGCGCATCGCCAAATCGGCTCAAGTCGCGGCCGAACATCTCCACATAGGCCATCATGTGATGGGCCCAAGTTACCGGCTGGGCATTCTGCAAATGAGTAAAGCCAGGCATTATCCGGTCGATGCCCCATTCGGCCTGATCAAGATGCGCGAGCATCAATCCTTCCAGTTTCGCCGAGATTCGGTCGATCCGATTGCGAACCCAAAGCCGGAAGTCCGTGGCCACCTGATCGTTCCTGCTACGCGCCGTATGGAGCTTTCCGGCGGCCGGGCCGATGATCTCTCGAAGACGAGCCTCCACGTTCATGTGGATATCTTCCAGCGCCGACGAGAATTCGAACCCGCCGCTTTCGATTTCAGCCGCTATCTGCCTTAGGCCTTCGCAAATCGCTTCGGCATCGCCGTCGTCGATGACGCCTTGCCTGGCGAGCATGGCGGCATGGCTCAGGGAACCTTCGATGTCTTCGCGATAAAGCCGCTTGTCGAAATCGATTGAAGCATTTACGGCTTGCATGATGTCTTCGGGCGCTTCCGAGAATCGACCGCCCCAGATTTCACTTGACGAATTTTTTTTCATAAATTGGATCGCTAGCCCTGGGAGAAATACAGATGCTTAGAATTTGTGGTCCGTTTATCCTATACGCGCTTGCGCTGCTTGGCGCAAACTTCGCGGCGGCGGCGGAACAGGATTTCGCGGCGATTCAGGCCTTGCGCGAAGGCAGCATGAAGAAACTTCTGTTTCACGAAATCCCCAGGCCTGTTTCATCCGAAGCCTTCTACGATTCAAATGGCGCCGCCGTTACATTGAGCGAATTTCGACCGAAAATCGTCGTCCTCAATTTTTGGGCGACATGGTGCGCGCCCTGTCTCAAGGAATTACCGACTCTAGATGCTCTGAACGAAAATTTGGGGGGTGACAAGTTCGAAGTCCTTGCCGTTGCGACGGGTCGCAGCTCTCCTGAAGACGCGGCCGAATTCCTTTTAGAGAACAATATAGATTCTTTAGATCTTTATTTGGATCCGAAGCTGAAGTTCCTACGCGGCACGGGCGTGCTGGGATTGCCGACAACCATTGTCGTCAACGGCGACGGAAATGAAATCGCGAGACTTATAGGCGACGCGGACTGGAACAGCGAGTCCGCCATTGAAATATTCGAGGCTCTGATTTCAGACCGCTAGGGGCCTGTCGACCGACATTCCCCATTCTAGCCGAACCGATCGATTTTCGACGCCGGCGGCTTTCGAAAACACTTCTTGGCGAGCGGAAACCGCCTCGGTCCGCGCGAATCAACAACTGTTTTGCGACCAATAACCTGCCGCGCAGGGCGCTCGCGACCCTCCGTCTCTCGGGCGGTCGCGCCTTCCCGGTTGTTGGCGGAAGGCGGGGCTGCGGCTCTGTCGGATCCCCGATGGCCTGTTTCCGAAGCATCTGGAGCAGTTCCGGCGTTTCGGCCAACCGCTTTTACTTGTCCCGGTCGCGGCTGTGGAAAATGACCGCTAGGTCCATGTAGTTGAAGGCGGCGCCGCTGGTAGGAAAATTGCCGGTCCGCGTCAGGCAGGCATCCTCGCCGAGCCGGCAATCCTGCTTCCGATGTTTCAGATTTTCAATTTCCCAATGACCGAGGCGCAGCTCCGGCAGGCGCTTGTCGAGGGTGTATCTCAAACTTGTTGAAAAGCGATGCGAGAAAGTATTCCTATAGCAGCGCTCCTCTTTATGTGTTGGAAGGTCGGAAACTCACATTCGACCCAATCAACCATTTTGGGCTACACCCGCTTGTCGATGCCCTTTGCGCACTCGGCGAGGTGACGTGATAGACGTTTTCGACCTTTTCGCCGGCATCGGCATCCGGGGCTTCGTCCGTCGCCGTTACGGCCCGGCGCTTCTTCCGCATCGCACTGGATCCCGCGGCTGCGAATCAAGGCGGATAACGCTGCAAAGTCGATTTTTCAGGATGCTTCTTCGTCGCTTGGCGACATAAGGCCTTTCAACTCCGTATCATTGATACCCGCCTGACGGCGTTCAGGGTCTCTTCTACGGAATCCAGAATTGAGCAGCCGACCTGGCGTTGCGCCTCTTCCAAAATGTAAGCTCCCGCAAGGTTGGTGCATAGAATTACGATTGCATCGGCGCCGTGCCGAGCCACATCTCGCACCATCTTGAGAATCCTAGCGGGACTAACGGCTGCATAGTCCGTGTTCTCGGTCAGGTCGAGGCGTTCCGCGCCGACGACTCGGATTCCTATCGCCTCGTAGTTTTGTGCGATGCGCGCTTCTAGCTCGGCGCCGTAGGGAGTAACTAGTCCGATACTTCCGGCTTTTAGCTCCGCCAGCCGCGCGTTTATCGAAAGCGTCGCGGACATTGCGCGCACGCACCAGCGATCCTCGATTTCTTGACAGAGCGTTTTGTCGAATTCAAAGCCGAGCCAACTCGCCGCCGTTCCCGCCCAGACAATGCAGTCCGGGCCGGCTTCGGCAAGGCTGCGCGCAGCGGCCAGCATCCGACCCCGGTCGAACTGGCTTAGCGAAGATTCCGTATTTGAGATGCTCACGACCGGCACACGCGCAAAATGAGCGCGGATTCTCGGATCGCTCGAAAAGACGTCGAAGCAACGGTCTTCGAACACTGTATTGGACGATGGCAGCATAAATCCTGCCCGGAACGGGATGATAGGGTTGTTCATCGCGGCTTGCCTCCTTCCGAACCTCGCTGCACGAAACTCCGCGCGGCTTGCCAAATCAGCGGTCCGAGTAGCACGGCGAAGGAAATGAGTATCAAGGTCAGGCTGATCGGGCGCTCCAGGAACACTGTCCAGTCCTTATGTATCATCAGTGTACGACGAAGGTTTTCCTCCAGAATCGGCCCCAGAACGACGCCGAATGCCAATGGTAGCACAGGCACCCCCATGCGTGACATTGCGTAACCGGCGCCTCCTGCCGCGATGGCAACCCAGACATCGTAAATTGAATTGCGTACTGAGAAGGCGCCCATGAGACACAGCAAAAGAATTCCTGTCAGAAGAATTCGGCGCGGCAGAAGCAATACGCGATTAAATCCTCGGAGTCCGAACGTTCCCGCCACCAACCCGGTGAAGACAATCGCGAATAAAAGCGCGGCATAAACGGTCGCAACGAATTCCGGCTGGCTCTCGTAGAGCCCGGGGCCGGGTCGAAGGCCGTGCAGCAGAAGAACTCCTATAAGAACGGCCGTAATGCTATCGCCAGGGATGCCCAAGGTCATCATGGGGATAAGCGCGCCGCCGACGCAGGCATTGTTCGCCGACTCCGGCGCCACTATTCCGCGGGGCACGCCGGTACCGAATGCCTCGGGCGTGCGGGAAATCCGTTTTTCAAGCGCGTACGCAAGGGCGACTGCCACGGCCGAGCCTGCGGCGGGGATGGCCCCGACGAATGCCCCGATGGCCGAGCCGCGGACTGCGGTCGGAGTCTCGGCTAGCAATGCTCGCCTGCCCGGAAAAAGCCGACCCATGCGAGCCGGCAAGGCTGCCGCGGTCTTTGGAATCGTTTCGACAGCCGTTAGGGCCTCTGCGATGCCAAAGACCCCGATCGCCAGAGGGATGATATCAAGACCGCCTTGCAATTCCGCAGTGCCAAAGGTGAAGCGCGGCACGTCGGTAATCGCATCGCGTCCGACAACCCCGAGAAGAAGCCCGAGGGCGCCCGCCAGCAATCCTCGCAGAGTATCCCCGGACGATGCGTAAGCAACCAACGCCAAGCCGAAGAAGACGACCGCGGCGTATTCGGGACTGGCGAACTTCAAGGCATACGCCGCGATCACCGGCGCGGTTGTCACTAGGATGATCCAGCCGAGAACGCCGCCGAACAACGAGGCAATCAGAGCGTATGTCATAGCCTCGCCGGCGCGCCCCTTCCGCGCCATTGCGTTTCCGTCAAGCACCGTAACCATCGCACCCGGTGTTCCTGGAATATTTAGCAGTATCGCCGAGACAGATCCCGCGTAGACGCTGGAAAAGAAGATGCCCAACATGAACATCATTGCATTTCCTGTAGACATGCCGAAGGTGAGCGGCAGCATGACTGCTAGCGACATCGTGGAACTGACGCCGGGCAAAGCTCCGAATATCAATCCCACCACCACGCCGGAAAGGCAAAGGAACAGCGCCCAAGGGTCCATGAGCAGTAGACCTAGGCTGTCGAGAAGAGCGCTCATAAGCCCTCAATCAGGGATGGACGCGACCTCACGTTAGCGGAACTCCAAGGATGAAACGGAACAGCGCATAGAGAATTGCGGCAACAAGAACACCCTCAATCGCGGCGCGGGGAAGGGACCGGAGTTCCTGCCGGGCCAGCAGAATGGCGAGCAGTGCGCTCGCGGTCGCCGCCGCTATGCCGAAACCTGTTGCAGACTGCAGAAACATCGCGGCGACTAACAGTCCCAAGACGACGAGCGACGCTCGGCCAAATGCACTGCCGATTTCTTTTTGCTCCCTGGAGGCAAGCCCTGCGATCCTGCCGATCCAAAATCCGCGAAGCAGAAGCGCTAATCCAATAAGAGCCAGTGCGGCGAGAAGAATTTCCGGAAGAAGCGCAGGCCCGGGCTCGGCGCCGTAATCGTCGTGAAGCCGCCCCGCTTGCCGGAAATGCACGGCAGCGAGGCAGGCGGCGAGTCCGACGGAGAATGCGCCAGCCGCAAGGTCTCTACGAGCCTCGCGACTGGCAATAGCTGGGTCCCGACGGATCAACGCGGGTTTGTAACCAATCCGGCCTGTTCAAGAACCGGATACACCTGTTCGTCAAATTGCATGATCCGCATCTTCGCTTCCGCCGCGCCGAGGGGTTCAATCATGTAACCGGCGGCATTGGCCTTCGCGTTGAATTCCGGCGAAGAAAGTACAGCGACTAGAGCCTCGGACAGAATCGCCGCCACATCTTCGGGAATGCCGGCGGGGCCGACTACAGCGCGGAAATCACCTGCAACCACGTCGTATCCCTGTTCCATGAAGGTAGGAATGTCCGGCGCTAGAAAGTGGCGCTGTCCGGCCATGACGCCGAGAATACGGACATCGCCATTCGCGTGATGCTCCAGGACTTGGGGGACGGGGACGGTGGCGCTTTCGACCTCGCCGCCTAGCAGCGCGGTAACTGTCGGCGCGTACCCGCTGTACGGCACCTTGTTGATTTCCAGCCCCAGCGAAGATTCTAGGATCGATGCGGAGATGTACGAGGCTCCGCCAGGAGGATCGTTTCCGTTTATAATTTCGCTAGGCGACTCTTTGGCAGCCATAACATAGTCGTCCAGGCTTTCGTAGGGCGTTCCGCCCGCCACCGTCAGCGCGCCCGGGTCCGGACCAAAGAATGACAGGACAGCCAGCTCGTCCAGCATGACCGGTTCATCAGTGGTATATTGCTGTATGATGCTCGATGCCCCTAGCATGCCTATTGTGTGGCCGTCCGGGTCCGCGGAGGCGAGTTCGCGCATGCCGGTCAAACCTCCAGCACCGCTGTAGTTCTTTACCGCGATTGCAACGCCTAGCTTTTCGCTCAGCATTTCGGCCACAAGTCGGCTTGTCGTGTCCTGTCCGCCCCCTGCCGGCCAATTGACGACCCATGTGATTGGGCCGCCCGGGAAACTATCCGCGTGGGCAAAGGTCGCCGCACCGGCCAGCGCCAAGGCGGCGGCGATTGATTTCAGTCTCATTACATATCCTCCCTAAGTTGATTTTGGACTAACGAATTCCGCGTGGTTGCGCGGACGTGCTTTTCACTTTAGATGATAGACGATCGTGATGCTATACCCCCATCAATGGTTAGAATCGCGCCGCTGGTGTAGCCTGACCTGTCTGAAGCGAGGAATGCCATTGCATCGCAGATTTCCGCAACGCTTGCCGGACGTCCCTTAGGATAGCGCGCCTGCAGCTCTTTCCATCTCGATTCGTCGCCAAACCACTCTTTTGCCCGTTGACGGAGAAGCTTATATATTCGCGGCGTATCAACCGGACCGGGGTTGATCCCGACAACGCGAATGCCGTCGCCAAGAGACGGCCCCCCAAGAGCTCGAGTGAAGGCCATAAGGCACGCGTTTCCCGATGTGCCCGATATATACTCGGCATCGAGGCGCTCGCCGGCATTGCCAATGTTGTTCACGATTACGCCGCCTCCGGACGCCTTCATCCGAGCATAGTAAATCCGGCAAAGATTAATGTAGCCGAAGACCTTTAATTCCCATCCGGCTCGCCAAGTCTTCTCGTCGACGAATTCGAGGTTTCCCCCGGGTATAACGCCTGCGTTGTTGACTAGAATATCTACGTCGCCAGCAGCATCCGCCAGTTTCTGCGCCGCGCCTCGTAACTCAAGGTCGATAGGAAAAGTCTCGACCGACACACCGGTCTCTCGTTTCAGATTAGCGGCGAGGCTGTCAAGGACATCTCCTCGGCGCGCGGTAAGCTTGAGATCTGCGCCTTCGGCCGCGAAGACCCTTGCCGCTCCCTCGCCAATTCCTTGCGATGCACCTGTGATCAATACTTTCTTACTCTTCAGCCCCAAGTCCATCCTCATCTCCTGCCGTATTCGGTCCGCATATCTCACGGTATTCGTCGAGAAACAGGGAGTCAACGATCATCAAGCGCGTGGGGAGCGGCTCAAATTTCGCGAGCAAGCCGCCGCTCGCCACCGGAAAAAGTCCAGGATTCGATTGTTCAGCTTGCAGCATCCAAACGGCATCAAGCCATCTTTGCGAAATTCGATCCGCGCCCAGGTGCGCATTAAGAGCGATCAAATCGGGCAATGCATTTCGCCGCGCGACTATCCGTCCTTTCGTCGTAGCCTCGCCCTAAGCGCGGCCTTTCAACACCCCACTCTAAATTAGTTTAAACGAATCACCTATATCGTGGCCATGCAAATTGGCCTTCGAAAATTCAGTTCCGAGACGATTTCCTGGTTTCGCCGCGCGGTCGGCACGGAAGACCGGACGCGCTGGTCGCTGAGCCGGGA
>MPMP01000178.1 GCA_002238565.1 Albidovulum sp. bin36 | reverse complement strand
AAGTCATGGAGACACGGTTCGACCGGATCTTCGGCATGCGTACCGGTTATGCCAGCCTCGACCGGATGCTCGAACGGTTGAAGGCGAACAAGGACCAGCTGTTGCGCGTGCTCGACCATCCGGAGACACCGCTCCACACAAACAAGGTTGAAAACGACATCCGAGATAATGTCATCCGGCGCAAGATCTCGTTCGGGACCCGAAGCGAGGCCGGGCGGGCCGCACGCGACGCCTATACCGGAGGGAAGAAAACCTGCAAGAAGCTTGGCCTGCCATTCCGGGACTACCTGAGGAACCGACTTGGAGTTGCCGGCGCTCCCGACGTGCCGAGGCTTGCCGACCTCATCCGGAAGCGCGCAGCAACGCAACAACCTGACATTTGACAACCGGAAAAGACCTTCCAGGCCAGATACAATTCCCGGAAAGTCGCTCCTATTACTCGAATTGTAGTTGGCGCTTGGCAGGGTCCAGTTTCCCGAGGTCGATGGCAGCGGGTTCGACCGGATCCGATCCTTGATCAGGGGCCGGAAAATTGCTGCTTGGTCAAATAAAAAACAAAGCATTCCGGAACATATCCAATTTTCAGGTTAATCGGCATCGGCCCTAATCGGGAAATCGAATGCGCCGCCCGACAATTCAGCGCGTGAAAACCAACATCTAATTCAGAACAAGCTTACCGAACAGGATCACGGCTGGTTTGAGGGTGGTTCTTGGCGGGCGAGAGGATGGTCGGAATCGTTGTGAGCGCGGTCAAGATCGAAAGAACTTCTCGATTTCCTTACCTCCTTCAAGCGCAACTTTCAGTTCTTTCGCTCTTTCCGAAACATCCGGATTCAGATGGTCATTCTTCGCCAGTCCACTGATTCGAGACTCGACGGAATCAATGTCGCCAAAGAAGGATCGAAGATACTCTGGTTTCAATGGATAGCGTCCGCCAGGCGATTGTGGTGATTTTCCCATATGCTCAAGCAGGTTCAGCAGGCCATCATCGGTCTTCGATTGCGAGGCCACCCATTTGCGAACTTCCTTTTCTTCTTCTTCGCCCAGCTGTAGCCAGGAATAAAGGAAGTCGCCTAAGTCGTTAACACCGAGGAGCGTCGCCGGCTCCGCCTTGCGGATCATGTCCAGATACAATTGCCGGATCAAGTTGAATTCACCCGTTTTAAGCAGCCGTTCGCCTTCCGGCTTGGCGCGGTCGCCGGCAAGACCATGCTCGAAGATTGCCTCTCTTATGATCCCGCATAGCCAGGAATAGGACATGCCGGGTTTGAAGAGTTTCTCCAGAACGTCTTTCCGGGCAGCTTCATCGAGCCGTCGGATCAGCCCGAATACCGATGCCTCGTCGCCTCTGAGAAACCCGAGACTTCCCATCCACAGTTGAGCATTTCTGGCCAGGACGTCCATTCCCATACCCAGAACCTCGATAATTGCGGGGATGTCGTCCGGGTCAAGCTTGTCTTGTTGTTCGACGATGCGCGACAGCAGCACTTCGGCAACAACGCCTCCTTGGGGCCGCCTTTCCTGCGCAATTTCCTTGAAGTATTTCAAAGCGGCGGCCGGGGCATCCTTTGCCAAGGCGATGAAGGAGGCGACCTCACCATCGGAAATACCTCCGGCGGGCACGGAAAACGAGAAGTAGAGGCTGAAATGGTGTTTGCTCGCAAGCCTCTTCTCATCCGAGAATGTCCGCCACTCAGTGCTGGACCAATTTTGCGGAAAAACCTTGTACTCTTCTGTATTCTGGCGCTGGCGCCATGCTTCAATCCCTGGCAGAATATCCGAAAGGGCTTTTGTCAGTTTCGATCTTCGACTGTCGTCATCCCCGATTATCCTGAGAAGATCATCAGCTTTTGTCTTCGGTGATTCAGGCGAGAGAATTGCGTCGTCTCCCCACCTTGACAGGGTGACGGCATACTCCTCGACCCATTTGAACAATTCTGGAAACTTTACGCGTATCAACTGCAGGAAAACCATGTCGCCCGGGTCGACCAAGTCCTGCACGGGAACGGCATGCAGGTGCAAGGCATTTAGCGCTCGAACCACATCCCTGGGAGTCTCAACGAACATTGGCGCCCATGTGTGAACAGTGTGATAAAACCTTTGGTGTTTGGCTGAATCGTCCGGAATCACCGAAAGCAATGCGGCTGCTTTCTCCTCGAACCAGTTGACGAGATCGAAAGTCATCGGCTTGGGAATCCGGAACGAGACCTGTACGACCTTCTCCATGTAGGCGCCGTCGTCATCGGTTCCCAGCGCAGTCTTGAGATGGGCTGAAATCCGGTCGGCATCATACGCCGTGACATAAACGACATTGGGAAAATCGGCCACCGCCCGCACAAGCCTCAAGACTTCCACCACTTCGGGTGGATCCAGCCGGTCGAGGTCATCGACAATTATGATGATCCGTGCCTTTGCTTCCCTTAGTAATGACTTCAGAGCTTCCTTCATGCCGCCCAAAGACAACTCGGTCAGTTCGCCGGCCTTCCCGCCGGTACATCGCAGGAGTCTCTCGACCTTGCCCGCCAGCGGGATTTCGAAGATCTCCGCTGCTGCGGCGATATTTGCGAGTCCTGATGCCGCATGCGCATATGTCTTCAGAAGCCTTCTCGCATCTCCTGCATGGGGATGGGCCACAACCTCGTCGACCACGCCGGAAATCTGATTGAACAGTTCCTTCAGGAGATCTTCCCGTTTTCCAACCAGCCAGGGCCTGAACTCGATGATCTGCGGCTTTGGGGAGTTCGGACGCTGCAGAAGTTTGTCCAGCGTTAGCTTGATCAATGACGACTTTCCCGATCCCCAGGCCCCTTCAATTGCAAAGACAAATCCTGAAGACAGACCGTCACTCACAATGGCGTTAGCAAGATGAATCGCCATTTCTTCAAAGCCAAGTCGATCTAGAGCAGTTTCTGTCACGGGGCGGTCATCGTGCATTTTCAAACTCCGGAAATCTCGAATGGCCGGATTGCTCTTCAACGATAATCCGATGAAGATCAACCGGCTGTTGCTTCGCCACATTGTTTAGGAGGATTGATTTCCGCCTCCTTGACCTCGTAGAGCAGTGATCCGGTAGCAGGCCCAGGAGGCTACGAGGCCGACCTCTGTCGGCTCCCCGATGAGAACGTTCGGGTTCGGGACCGGCTGTCGTTTGCCAAAAGAGACTCCGAAATAACCCGGATCCCATCAAAGATCAATTCAGCAAATTGTGACGGGTGTGGGTCAGATTAGTTCCTAAGGCCGCTTTTTTCTTCTCCTCCCAATCCCCCCAGAAGCATCCATGTTTGGTGTCAAGGGTTTTTTTAGGCTGAAAGACAGTTTTTCATGCTTCTTTCCACGCGTTTCTCTAGGTTTTCCACAACGCGGATCGGCCCCGTTGGCGATAGCCCGAGGCTCCATCGCGTGTAACTGCCGTCGAGAACGCCGATGGCGCAGCCCAGACCGGAACAGGTGTTCGCCGCCCCCTCTTGACCGTCTCAGCCGGTTGGCGCCGTGGTTGGTTCGGCCGTCCACGTTCGGTCGCGGCGAAGCATTACATTGGCAAGAATTACGAGTTTGCGCATGACCGCGACGAGTGCCACCTTGTGGTGTTTCCCCCGTGCCTTCAGCCGGTCGTACAAGGCCTTCAATTCCGGATTGTACGATGTCGCCGACAAGGCTGCCATGTACAGGACGTCGCGCGGTTGGCGGCGACCGCCACGGATATGCCGGGACCTGGCCGATTGGCCGCTCTCCTTCGCATAGAGGGCGCCACACCGATGAGCGCCGCCGCCTGGCGGTTCTCCAGGCGCCCCAGTTCGGGCATCCAGCACATGAAGGCGGCAGCGGGGATCGTGCCGAGCCCGGGGATCGAGGTCAGGATCTCGAAAATCCTCCGGGGATCCGGATCGTCCTCGATCCGGGCCTAAATCCGATCTTCGAGCGAGTCAATCGCCGCCGTGACGGCATACACAGCCCCGGCGCCGGCCGCGACCGCCTCCCAGCAGGCAACCTCGCGTTTGGTGCCGTTCAGTGCCGTTCGGGCGTCGACAAGCTGCTCGCGCATGACCAGAAGGTCGGAGAGCTCGTCCACGAACGCGCTGAGCGGTGCCGTGGGCGCAGCCGCGTCGGACAGGATCCGGCCATAGGCCGCAAGGATCCGGGCATCGACCCGGTCGGTCTTCGCCAGCTCGCCAAG
>MPMP01000177.1 GCA_002238565.1 Albidovulum sp. bin36 | reverse complement strand
ACGCGAGTTTCTTGCTCCGGGGTAAGTAAACGCAGAAAATCATGAAGGTTTTAGTCAGAATCAGAGTGTATTAATCAAAGCCGCCGCGATGGAGAGGTACAAGAGCAGCGTATCAAGACAAAAGGACGTGGCGGAGAAGGAACTGAAATCAATAGTAAATCACCTGTCGAAGCGAGAGTTGGGAGAGGTTGCTTATTCACTAGTGGAATTGACATCGAGAAAACGTCGGTATTCTATGGGGATGGAGACGGTAGGCGGGCCAATCGATGTCGCTGTACTGACGCGTAACGAGGGGTTTATCTGGGTTAGGAGAAAGCGATATTTCGATGTCGAAATGAATCCTGCCTTTTTGGAGCGATTAAAACATACTGTTCGAAAAGCAGGAGGGCACGATGAACGCGAAAAAACGCAAACAAAATCCGATAGTTGAGCCGGAGAACTTTGAAATTTCCGATGTGTTGCAGGAGCGGAATTCGGATGACGTTGCTGCATTGTTTTCGAGGGAGTTTGAGCAGGATCTCAGGCGAATTTTGGGAGATCAGTATCAGGATCGCCCGAAGGGCAAGGAATAGTTCTCTTCGGTATGATTTCGGACCGAGCGTGAAGGACGGCGCAATGGAAACGGGTTTCGGCTGCTCAGTCCCTAAAAACCCTCATGATTTTCTGCGTGTACTTACTCCGGAGCATTAAACTCGCGTGTGGCTGACGGTTTCCGGGACGATGTCGTGAGGTGGCGCTGTTGCCGGGACCGGAGTATCCTGTGGCCCATGGATCGGGTGCCGGCGGCCATGGGAAAGTGTACCCATAGCCCGAAAAGAGTTTCAGAGAAAAGATCCAGATTACCGGTCGGCTAATCATTTTCGGCCACAATCCGGCTTTCGCTAGCGCCAATTAGCTGAATTCGAATTTGAGCCAATTTCTCGATCATTTTAAGGTAATACCGAAAAGAATTCACAAGGATCGTGATTCGGCGCAAACTCCGCATCCTTCCGAAATTGCGGCGCTAGCATTCATCTGAGATTCGCCTAGTCGGCCGAGATTGCCCGGCTCGGCCGAAAGCCTTCGTTGCCGGGAAACGCTATGCATCCTAACGGGTTACGCGAGCGACCAAATTTTGAACAGGTTTCATCCGCCTCCACGGAATCGGAATGAAAAGCGTTTTCTCGTTATCCGAGAAATGAGTTGCCGTCAGGCGACCTCGCGGCCGACCCAATTCAACGGTCGCGATTTTGGACCGAGGATTAGGCTGCCCGTTCGTCGCTTTTTTGCCTAGCAAAGAATAGCCTCTAAATCGACTTTCAGGTTTCGCGAATTTTCCGGCTCTCCTTTGAGGGCAACTCGGCGGGTCGGCGGCAATCCTGCCTCGTCGCGTTCGAATTGTCTTCAGGCGTCGGCATGATTTTCGGTATTGATGTGGAATGGGAAGCAATATCTATAGCGCAATGAGCTATCTCGCTTCCCGCCGATACGCCTAGCTGGCGCGGGTTGAATGCAACCGGACCGCAGCCATTGACTCAGTTGCCGCGAGACGCTTCGAATTGTCGCAATTGGAACGGATTTCGAGAAGTTTGGCGCAAATCCGGAAATTGTTACGATTGCAGGGATAATGTCGCAATCTAGCTCGCCCGGCAAAAGGCCGACGACGTACTGACTTTTAAAATCAGGGACCCGCTAATTGCCGATTTCGGGGATATTCGGCAGTTTGCGCTGCCGGCTGATTTAGGCATCGCGCGCAATGGCGACTGCGATCGGAACAAGTTAATTGCGAGTGCGCGAATGGACGTTTCCTAATGAAGTAGGGTCACGAGGCCCCCTACCCCTTCGACTTCCAGGCACGGGCTTTTTTGGTTCTTCCAGGAAAGAACAACTCCCGCCAATTCCACTGCGGTAATCCGCTAAGCAGATTCCTATTGCCGCAAGCCGCATTCAGTGCTTTTATCTTCTCGCGGCAATTCTGCCGCGAAAGGGGAGCTAGGCTTCGGCCCGGAGGCGATCAATGCCCGCAACGAACGCGAGCGTTCTATCCGTCAAGGACCTGAAAACAGTTTTCAGAATGCGAGGCGGCGAAGTGCATGCGGTAAATTCGGTATCCTTTGACCTCGCGCCGGGCGAACTTCTGGGAGTCGTCGGAGAATCCGGCTCGGGAAAGTCGGTTACCATGATGTCGCTGATCGGCCTCCTTCCCTCGCCGCCCGCGGAAATCCGGTCGGGCCGAGTGGAATTCGAAGGCCGGAACCTGCTTGAAGCCGAGCCTGCGGAGATGCGCCGCATTAGGGGCGGCAAAATCGGATTCGTCTTCCAGGACCCGATGACGTCGCTCAACCCGGTATTCACGGTCGGATTCCAGCTCGCCGAGCCGCTCCGCCGCCATCTCGGGCTTAGCCGCGCGGCGGCGAAAAACCGAGCGGCGGAGCTTCTGGAACTCGTGGGCATTCCCGACCCGCGCCGAAGGCTGTCGAATTTTCCGCATCAATTTTCCGGCGGCATGCGCCAGCGGGTCATGTTCGCCATCGCTATCGCCTGCGAGCCGAAAGTCTTGATCGCCGACGAGCCGACGACGGCGCTGGACGTAACGATTCAGGCGCAAATCCTTGAGCTGGTGCGCGAGCTGCGCAAGGGCCTCGGCATGGCGATCGTCTGGATTACGCACGACCTCGGCGTCATCGCCGGAATTTCGGATCGCGTCATCGTGATGTACGGCGGACAGATCGTGGAGCAGGGACCGGTGGCCGAAGTTTTCTCCGATCCCGCCCATCCCTACACGCAGGCTCTTCTCGAGACGGTTCCGGCAGTCAGAGGCAGGAGAAGCGAAAAGCTGAGGACGATCAAGGGCCAGGCCCCGGTGCTGGAGTCCAGCCCTTCGTCGTGCTCGTTCCATCCCAGATGCGCGCTCGCTTTCAATCGCTGCAGAGGCGAATTCCCGCCTAGAATCTTACTGGAAGGAAGCCACGACGCGGCTTGCTTCCTTGCCGCGGAGGCGAATATAGCTGCGAATGCCTGAAAGAGCAGACCGCGAAGATGCGCTTGTGCAGGTCCGGGGCCTGAAGGTTTACTTCCCGGTAACCGCGGGCGTGCTTCGGCGCAAAGTCGGAGACGTCAAGGCCGTCGACGAGCTTTCGTTCGAGATCCATCGCGGCGAGACTCTTGGGCTAGTCGGCGAATCCGGCTGCGGAAAGACGACCGTCGGCCGAGCCTTGATAAGGCTCCTGGGCGAGACCGCCGGCACCATCGTCATAGGCGGCGAGGAAATTACCGGCGCGTCGCCGGCGCGGCTGCATCGCCTGCGTCCCAAAATGCAGATGATATTCCAAGATCCTCAAGCGAGCTTGAATCCCCGGCTTACGGTCGCTGGCATAATCGGCGAGCCGCTAGTAGAGCACTTGAAGCTATCGAACCAGGACCGGCTGGCCCGAATCTACGAGCTGATGGACGCGGTCGGCCTAAGCCGAAACTACGCCAACCGCTATCCCCACGAGTTCTCGGGCGGGCAGCGGCAGAGAATCGGCATCGCCAGAGCGCTCGCGCTCAACCCGGAATTCATCGTATGCGACGAGCCGATCGCCGCGCTCGACGTTTCGATTCAAGCGCAGGTCGTCAATTTGCTGGAGGAGCTTCAGCGGAGGCTGGACCTGACCTACCTGTTCATTAGCCACGATCTGGGAATGGTTCGGCATATCGCCGACCGCGTCGCCGTGATGTATTTGGGGCGGATTGTGGAATTGTCGCCTAGGGACGCGCTGTACGAAGAGCCGATGCATCCCTATACGGAAGCGCTTCTCTCGGCGGTTCCGGAGGCCGATCCGGAAATCGAGAAGCACCGCCGCAGAATCATTCTCGAAGGCGACGTCCCGTCGCCCGAAAACCCTCCGAAGGGTTGCAATTTCTGCACGCGCTGCCCGAAGGTTATGGACATCTGCATGCGAGTCGAACCGCCCGAGGTATCGACCGCCGCCGGTAGAAGAGTCGCCTGCCACCTCTACGCGGAAAGAGCCGATGCGGCGTAAAGGCGAAGCACGGCGCGACCGGTATCCGCTTGGCCGAGCGGATTTCCGGCGAAAATCCGGATTCCGTATTCATGCGGGGGACTAGACGGAACTTCAGGGGTATCTGAAGAAGGATTCCATGACCAACCTGCTGGTTTTTAAGGGTTTTCCGGCCCTGCGGCGGCCGTTCAACCTGTCAATCTTATGGGAACGTTCCGGTCGGGGTCCACTCCG
>MPMP01000031.1 GCA_002238565.1 Albidovulum sp. bin36 | reverse complement strand
GACCCGAACGAGGGAAGGGGGATGTCATATGTACAGATTCACTGATGGGAAACGTAGGAGGAAACTCAGAGTTCCGCAAACACGTGTACGAAACAGCAGTGGATAGCCGTTAAGGTCGTGTGCTCGAGATATAGCACATGAGCGAAGCTGTCATATGAGGAACCGAGTGCGTCAACGCGCACGCTCGGGTCTGTGGGGGGCGGGGCTCGGTAACGACCCCGTCTACCCGGCCCCGATCCTGAAGTCCGGGTGCGACGTGGAGAAGACGGCCCACAGCACCGCCGGGCGGATCAAGCGGGCGGTGGCTCTGAACGCGGTGATCGCCTGGCGGCTGGCCGCCCTGACGCTGCTCGGGCGGGCGACGCCGGAACTGCCGGCGGAGAATCTGTTCGCCGGCTCGGAGATCGCCATGCTGCTGGACTACGCCCGCCAAATGGGCTTCGCCCTGCCCTGCCAGGCGGAGGCCGGGGAGACTCTCGGGCTGGACGATGTCTCGCTGGGGGAGGCCGTGCTGCTGGTGGCCCGCCTGGGAGGCTACCTGAACCGGAAGAACGACGGCCCGCCGGGCCATCAAGTGGTGTGGGAGGGGTACGCCCGCATGACGTTTGGAGCGCAGGCCCTGGAGCGCGCGGTCCGGATCGGCGAGGCCAGTGCCATCCACACCCTCCGTGCCCAGTTGGAAAATGACTAATGGGCACGGAGGCGGGAGCGCAAGCGCCTCCAGCGCCTTCGCAAGCGCGGGCTCCGGCTTGCCGCCTGACCCGGAGCCTCCCCTGATCATGGCAGTGCCGACCCCGGAACAGCGACGGGGCGGCGGCCTATTGCCCGGACTGCGGATTTCCGGCACGCTTGGCCGCGAAGCGGCGACAACCGCCGCAATATCGCCGAAAAAGCCCTCGAAGGAAATCCGACTGAATTAGTCAGGATCAAAATTGCAAGCTTCGGCGGAAAAAAAGTAGGGGTTTCGGCCAAGCACTAGTTACCAGTCCCAATTTCGCAGTGACCGAAATGACGCCGCGACGGACTGTCGCCACCGCTCGACCGAACGCTTACCTAACTAGCATAAACTAACCTTCAATCGCGGAGAAGATGACCCTGCCCCAAAGCCCGTCCGACCATTTCTCCGTCCAAAAAATGTCCGCATCAGTGGTGGAACAGCGATTCGACGCCAAATACTTGAGGCAGAGGCCGAACGGCTAAACGACCACCTCCGGAACTGTGCGGAGCGCGCGGGAAATCCAGCGATCCTGCCGCCACCGTCCTCGCTGGCGAGGCCTAATTCATGATTCATTGCCTTGGTCACCCGTCATCTTCCCTAGATAATTCGGGTCTTCCTTCTCCAGCCATCGCATCGGCCTCAATTTTCGCTCGTCGCATCATTCGAAACAGGCGATCTTCCGGCAATCTCCGGCTCGGCGTCTTGGAACAGGTCGATGTAGTCCCGATATATAAATCTCCGGTTGCGGGTCTGTCCGGTGAATTCGTGAAGGATGCCGCAATCGGTAATCCGAGCAGCGAGATTATTCGCCGCGGTGAAGGTGGTTCCGGTTAGGCGCTGCATGTCGCTTACCGACACGATCGGGTATTCATAGATGTGTTCCAACACCCGGAGTCCGTTGGCGGCGGTGCGCCCAAAATTGTCGGTGATCATGCGGCGATGTTCTTCGCGAAGAGCGAGTATCCGTCTTGCAGTAGCAGTCGCTTGCTCGCTCACTTCCACGACCCCGCGCAGGAAAAAGGTGAGCCAATTCTCCCACGTCCCGGCGTCGCGCACCGATTGCAGTTCTTCGTAATACAGCGGCCGATGCTTCTTGAAGTACCAGGAGAGGTAGAGAACCGGTTTTTGCAGCACCTCCCGCTCGCAAAGCAGAAAGGTGATGAGCAGCCGCCCCACCCGGCCATTGCCGTCCAGGAAGGGATGGATCGTCTCGAACTGGGCATGGGCGAGTCCGATTTTAACCAAAAGAGGCAATTCAGTATTGGAGTGGATGAATCGCTCCAGTTGCGACATGTTCTCCGCGACCTGCTGGGGCGGAGGAGGGACGAAGAATGCCTCCTGAAGGGTACAGCTGGCGGGCCCGATCCAGTTCTGGCGTCTCCTCAGTTCGCCTGGCGTGAGAAGAGAACCCCGCGTCCCCTTAAGAAGTTTGGCATGGATCTCGCGGATCAGCCGGGTCGAAACCGGTATTTCAGAGAGTCTCTTCAGGCCGTGGTTCATGGCTCCGACATAGTTCACTACTTCGCCCACGTCGTTCGCCCGATTCGGGGCAAATATCTTTGCTTCAGCCGCCAGCAAATCCTGCAGCGAACTCTGCGTCCCCTCAATCTGACTCGACAGTACGGCCTCCTTGCGAACATACATGAGAACAAATAAGTTCGGATGAGGCAGTGTCTGAATGGATCCGTCGAGACGGCCTAGAGCGAGGTCGGCCTGAGAGAGCAGCACCTGCAACTCACCGGTGATTTCAATGACCGGCTCGGGCGGCAAGGGAGCCGGAATAAAGGCCCGGTAACCGCCCGGCTGTCGAACGTACGTTCCCGCACGAGCGTTGTAATCGTTTTTTCGTTCGACCATATTCCTCTTTCGTTAAATATAGCGGTAAAACAAACTCATATTGTTCATAGCCTTTAATATGAGTACATTTGACTGCCTTATGCAAGCCTGGCTATAATATAAATGTTTTGAGGGCGTATATTGAAAGCTGCATTGATTATAATGTGAAGTTTGTTCTTGTCACAATCTGTATCAAAAAATTAAGTTTCTCACCGCTACGCACCGACGATCTTCCCAAACAGTTCTTCCTTCTCCTTCTCCAGTGCCAGAATGTCTGCCTAAATCTGTTCACCCATGTCGATTGTATTTCAAAATGCCGTGTAAAAGGGGCAACTAGCCGAGAAGCAGCGAGGATTCGTGCATAGAATTTCCGGGAGGCGGCGTCAGGCTCCGGCCCTCAACCCGGAACAGGGGCATTTCTTATCCGAATAGCTTGATTCCTTAACCGATGGTCATTGCGCTGCGTCGGACGGCGCCTCCCGGTAGACACCGGTCGCCTCCATCACCGCCGCGGACACCCGGTGTCCGTTTAGCCACTCGACCATTTCGGCAAGCCCTCCCGGCAAGGCACTGAATGTACGGATCTCCGCCGAAGCCTCAAAGCCTGGCCTAGCCAACCGGACGGTGGCCGCGACCTGCATCTTATGAATGTCGAGTCCCGCGGCCCGTTCGTGGATGAGATTCATCGAATCCTGTTCAATAATGGGCGGTTTTCTCCTTTCCGGGGGGCTTTCGGCGGCGGCGGGAACTTCCGGTCGGATGGCGCACGCCCTTGCGGCGCAAGGGCGCGGCTCTATTTGCTGTGCGTCCACGGTACGGGCCCGGGTACAAGGCGAGGCTCGATGCCGTCGGTCGGGACAGTTTTATATGGGGCACGATGGCGCCAAAAAGAATTCGTTCACGCTCCCGCCGCCGCCGAGCATGATGAAAGATTCCGCAGCGGTTGCCGGAGCGGGCATCTCGTTACATGTCGGGCGGAGCGGTCATGCCGCGACCATGTGAGCTTTCGAGCGGAATATTGAAAAACACCGACCACTCTCGGCACCTCCTAATTTTGCAATTTTTCCTTTGACTGATCGCACCTGCCTCGAAGCAAAATGGCACTGCGCAAAATGGCTCAAGAACTTTTTCCCGCGCCAAACTTAGGATTACTGCTGACAGTCTGCTTTCAATCAGTTATTCTTTCGTGCAGTCGGCTGATAGGCAGCGAGATGAGCAGAGCGCAACACATTTCAAGGGCGTCTCGGAAGGCAACCTATCAGGACGTATTGGACGCTCCGCCCCACCTAGTGGCCGAAGTAGTCGCCGGCACGCTGCATATGCAGCCAAGACCGGCCAAGCGCCATGCCTGGGCGAGCTCAGTCATGGGCATCGAAATCGGCGCGCCTTTCGGCCGCGGAAAGGGCGGCCCCGGCGGCTGGGCGATTCTATTCGAGCCGGAATTGCACCTTGGCGAGGACATCGTTGTTCCGGATATCGCAGGTTGGCGACGGGACACTTTGTCCGAGGATATGGACGGCGAGTATTTCACGCAAGCGCCGGATTGGGTCTGCGAGGTTTTGTCGCCGTCGACGCGCGGATTTGACAAAGGCAAGAAGCGTGCAATCTATTCCCGCGAGAAAGTAGCCCATCTCTGGTTTCTGGATCCCGATGCGCAGACGCTTGAGGCTTTCGAGCTTCGCAATGCCCTGTGGGTATTGCTTGCAACTCTTGTTGATGATGCGCCGGTCTCGCTACCGCCCTTCGATGCAATCTCCTTCCCTCTCAGCGTACTCTGGCCGGAGGTCGTTGCGACCGTCGTCGGTGAGCGTGAGGATTCATGATGGCTGGTAGCAGCTCGAATTCCGTATCTCCTTTCACAAAGAGTCAGGGAGACATTTAATTTTTGGAACTTGAGAATCCGCTCGCGACTGATTGGGTGCGCACCGAGCAATGTGCATCTTGATCATAGCGGCGGCCTTGCCGGCAAGCGCGACACGGATAGCGAAGGGAGGATTGTACCCGAACTGCGCCTTTGATCTCGGGCCGCCTAAAATCGAGCTCCGGGCATCGGCGCGGAGCTGGGCTCGGAGCCAACCGGACACTCGGACCTTGACCTTGGCCGTCCGGAAATTCCTTTCTGCGTCATTGTTCGTGAAACAGACATCCGGGACGCGAATAAAGTCTGAAAGCAATAAATCGAGGATTCCGCGAGAGGACGGAATGTTGCCTGATTATGGGGGCAAAAATAGTGTCCTGGAGGCCATCCTTGCCGGGTTGGCGACGCTTTCATGCCGACGACTCCGAGCGCTTGCCGATGGGCGGCAGAAAGCGAATCCATCACCGCCTTCGCCGGCGCAGAGATATTCGAGCCTGTCGAACTTAAAACAGGCGAACAGGACAATTCCAGCGACTGCGAATTTACTGTTCTAGATTCGAATACGAAAAATGAAACGGCGTGAGCCGCTAAGGCCAACGTCCTTCAGAATCTCCGCGAGGCGGCCCGCCGTCGGCTGCGCTTCGCGATGAATCGCGGCAATCCAGGACTTCGATGCGAAACCGAGCCGCCGAGTCCCCGACACGATGGAATTCCGGCGGCGAGAAATAGTCATTTGGCGCGGCGGATAGAGATATGCCACGGGATCAGCAGGCGCTCCGCGAGCGTGACCATGCCGAACAGGCACATTCCCAAAAGGGTCAGAAAAAAGATGCCTGCAAATGCAAGATCCGGACGCATGTTGCCGGTCACGATCTGAATATAAAACCCCAGCCCTTCATCCGACCCGATGAATTCAGCGATCGCCGCGCCGACCGTGGCGTTGATCGCGGCGTACTTAAAACCGACAAAACATTGCGGAAGCGCGGCGGGAAGACGTACCTTGAAAAATGTTCGCCAAACCCCGGATCCCGTGGAACGCGTAAACATCGTCAACTCTTCGCTAAGCGAATTGAAGGCTAGGATGGCGTTTAGAACAATCGGAAAAAAGCAGACGAGGAATACGATTATCACTTTCGGCAGAAGCCCGAAGCCCAGCCAGGAAATGAATAGAGGCGCGAAAGCAATTTTCGGCACCATCTCGATGCATACGATAAACGGATAGATTGTACGTTTCAAAATCGATGAAAAAGCAATTGCCAGGCCCAATGGCAGCGCCAGAATGACTGCGACCGCATAGCCCAAAGTCGTTTCGAGGCCGGTTACATACGTATAGTACAGCAGTCGGTCGAGGTCGGCGGCGCCTTTTTCGATTACTACGGACGGAGGCGTCAATATGTAGCGGGGAATGTCGAACCATACGATTGAATATTCCCAGAACAGGAAGAAGCCGATAAAAAACGCCACGAACATCCAGGAGTGCCGCGCCCGCTCGAGAAGCATCGCCAGAAACCGGTTTCCTTTAAATGACGCCATAGCTCCTAAAAATCTCTTGGGTTTCGCGGACGTAAGCTGCGAATTCCGGCGAATTCTTAACATCGAAGTCGCGCGGGAACGGCAGGTCGATATTTATGATTTTCTCGATTATTCCCGGTCTAGGCGTAATGACAACTACTCTGTTTGAAAGCTGAATTGCCTCTTCAATAGAATGGGTTACAAATATTACGGTCGGCTTTTCCTGCATCCAGAGAGACTGCAAGTCCCTCCGGATGCCTTCGCGAGTCATCGCGTCGAGTTTGCCGAGCGGTTCGTCGAGCAGCATGGTTTTCGGTTCATGAACCATTGCTTGGCAGAATGCCGCCCGCTGCTGCATGCCACCCGAAAGCTCGTAGGGGTGCCGGTCCGCAAAGTCCTCCATATGCACGGAACGCAGAAGCCGATGTATGTCGTCACGACGCTCGTGCGTTGACAGCCCGCGCAATTCCAATTGCAGTTCGATATTGCCGCGCACGGTTCGCCAGGGAACCAGCGTGTTGTCCTGAAACATAATTCCAATATCGGTTCGGGGGCCGATTACTTCCCCGCCGCCCATCGAAATTGTTCCGGAAGACTGCTTCAGTAGCCCTGCGGTCATGAGCATCAACGTCGATTTGCCGCAGCCGGAAGGTCCGAGAAGCGAAACGAAACTTCCCTCTTCAATATGAAAATCGACAGGCCCAAGTGCGTGAACGGATGACGCACCTTCGCCAAAGACTTTCTTGACTTCGGAAAATGTTATGCCCGGGCTCATTGAATTCTATGCACAAATAGTTGAGGCAAAATCTAGATTCGTTGAATTGATGACGCCGCGGGAGGCAATCGCCGGCCAGGTTGAAGAACAAGAAATGCCGGTCTGAAAAATTTCGCCGCATAAACAAGCAGACTGGGAAGCGCCTGATTCCCGAATGATTTCAGACGTCGGGACGAAGCGCGCTTTAGAAGCCAAAAATACTCCAGCCGTGTCATTGAGGGTTCAGCTTGGCGCCGGAGGCCGCGCTGGCGCGGCCTCCTTGCCAGTACAGCAGAACTATTGGATAAACTGGTTGGTGTAGAACGATGCTGGATCGGCATCAGGATCGAGATCATTGTAGGTCTTCATCAGGTTGACCATGCTCTCCCAATCGGTAGGCACGTTAAGACCCAAAACTCGATCGGTATTGGCGCCGGAATACAGCAATCCCAATGTTACATCCAAAACGGCTCGGGACTGCATCTTTCCTTCGTCCTCAGCCATCGTTCCGCCTACGATATCCGCAATCGCGTTGACCGCCGCATCGGGATCGGCTTCGGTTTCGGAATACGACCTTATTGTCGCGTCAACGAACCTCTGGACCAGGTCCGGATTGTTTTCAACCATGTCCTTTCGGGTCGAGAGGCAATAGCCTACTTGGGCGACTCCAAAGTCCGAATAAGGGAAAATCACCGGATCGTCCCCGCCATTGGCTCGAATTTCAGCTGGCTTATCGTCGATACCGCCCAAAATTCCTACGGCATCCCCGGCGCCTTGCAGATAGCTGGAAACTAGTGCGCCGTCCGGAACGTTCGTCAGGTTGATATCGTCTTCGGTCAGACCCGCATTTGCCAAAACAATCGGAAAGAACGTGTTAACGCCTGCGTTGGCGGTCGTCAGAAGTTTCTTGCCCTTCAAGTCGCCGATGGACTCTATCCCCGTGTCAGGTCGTACAAGTATTGCCTCGGAACCCATTGCGTCGATTACGCCGACCGAAATGATCTCCGCCCCTTGGGACGCCAGATTTATCATTGCGCCGCAGGATCCGTAGGCAAAATCGCTGTCGCCGTTTGCAACGAGGCGGTGGGCCGAACTGGACCCGTTGCCCGAACGAATGTCCAAATCAATGGCCGCATCGTCGTAGTAGCCGCGGTCCTTTCCCAGAGCAAACCCGGCATGTGAGCCGTAGTACATCCAGTTAAGCCGAAGCCGGACATCGTCTTCCGCCGCAGCCACCGAGCCAATCGCAAGGCTCAAAGCGGTTGCCAGGCCAGAAGATTTCGACAAAATTTTGATCATGGTATTCTCCTTGAATTGATCAAAAAACTCAAATGATCACTGGCGCGCGCTTCGACAGAGCCGACGCCATGTTCATAAAATAGAGCGCGTTTAATCCAATCTGGAACCCAGCGCCGAAATCCTGTTTCACCAGCGCACCATTTGTTCGTTGCCTGATTAGTGGCTTGAACTTTCGCATACAAGCGCCAAATTCGGCAAGCGGCGAGCCGAAAGGCGCAAATTCCTTTCCAATCGCCGCATTTTTTTTCGTTCAAAGGAAAACTGAACATTGGCGAAACATTCGCGCGATCCTGTCATTCACAATTCGAGGACGAATAACGGAATATGCTTCGCGCTCCGACAGGGCGAGGACTTGCTCAGCAGCGCGGAAAATTTTACTAGAAATCTCGACACCCCGTCCGGCGTTCCAAAACGAGGTCGGCGACATTGTCAATCCGAGAATTTCAGGGATTAGCGATCTCTTCCCGCAGCTATGCAAAAGCTTTTTCCGAAATCCCGGACTCTTAGAATTTCCGCGCTTCCGAAATTTCGAGCAATGATCTGCTTTACCCAAAACAATAAATGATATATTATTGTCGGCGATCGAAAATTTCAATCGCCGAATGGGATCGGATATGCGCGAAACTCTTGGCCGGGCGGAGGAGAATTCACGCGAGCCCGCCGACTGGAATTACTTTATCCGCGCATGTTTCCGAATTTGCGAAGCGGCTGCTGTTCCTCTCAAGGCAACTAGGCGTCTAATGGAAATCGAATCAAGATTTTCCGGCCTGCGACTCGGTTGTTCGGCGGCTGCTCCGTTCGGCGCCTCCGGGCCGCCGCTCTTCGGTCGTCGACTCCGCGTAATCTAGCCGAGAATCGGATAAAGCGGCAATGGCGGCCTATCGATATTCCCGTCGAGCGGAAATCCTTGGAAAGTCGGTCTACGACCACGCTCCCGGCGCGATCGTGCTGAACAGCGGTCTGGCATATCCGGCCCTGCTGCCGGATGTCGCGCGAGAAGCTGAAATCGCATCCGGGCGCGCGGAAGAAACCATGCAGTACGGGCCGCTCATGGGCCTCGACGACCTGCGGGATCAAATCGTTCGCTACGTCGCTGCCGACGGCATAGGCTGCAAGCGCGAGAACGTGCTGGTTACCAACGGCGCGAAGCATGCATTGGATCTCGCCTGCAGAGTCTTTGTCGAACCGGGCGATCGGGTTATCGTTACGAAACCGACGTACATGACCGCGCTGATCAATATGCGCACGCACGGCGTGGCATTTCTGGAGATTCCGCAGGATCGCGAGGGAATCGACTGCGAATGCCTCGAAGCCGAGCTCGCGAGGCTCGAGAGCTGCGGAGAGCGCATGCCGAAGCTATTGTTCGACGTGCCCGATTTCCACAACCCTACGGGAATTACAATGTCGCTCGACCGGCGAATGCGGCTCATTGGCATGGCCAGGAGATACGGCTTCGTGATCTGCGAGGATGATCCCTATCGCAGGATTCGCTTCGAAGGCGACCCGATTCCGCCGCTCAAGGCTCTGGACGAGCACGGAGTCGTAATTGCTTTGGGAACGGTGTCGAAAATCCTGTCTCCGGGGCTGCGAACGGGCTGGGCCATCGCCCACGCCGAGGTCGTGGAGCGCATGTCGATGCAAAAATCGGAAGGCGGTTCAAGCCCGTTCCTGCAGCGGGTGGTCGCCGAGCTCATGCGTTCCAACAGGTTGGCGAGGCACATCGAGGCGGTTGCGTCGCAAATGCGAATTCACCGGGATGCGATGGTCGCTTCGCTCGCCCGGGAGATTCCGGATGCCAGGGTCAGGGCGCCGAGCGGCGGGTATTTCCTTTGGGCCAGGCTGCCCGAAGGGGTCTCGGCGGAAAAAGTCGCGTCGCGCGCCTGCGAGCTGGGAGTCGAAGTAAGCCCGGGAGGCATGAGCTTTCCGGGTTCCGATCCGGATTGCTATCTTCGCTTCGCCTACAGTTTTCCAGGACCGGACGAGATTCGCGAAGGAATACGCCGCCTCGGCAGAGCATATCGGGCGGAGGCGCGAAAGGCCTGACTCAAACCAAGGGAGATTAGAATATGCCAACGCCAATAGTAAGTTTCGCGCCGTCCTGCGAAATCGACCTCGACAAGGACGGAAAGCGGCATGGCTATCTGCGGATACAGTTCTCCTCGCATCGCTCCGCATACGGATGGCTGCCGGTGCCGATCATGACGATCAAGAACGGCGACGGGCCGACGGCGCTGCTGGTCGGGGCCAACCATGGAGACGAATACGAGGGCATTTCCGTTATCTCGGAACTTTATCAGAAGCTTGATCCGTCGGACTTGACCGGGCGAATCATGTTTCTTCCCTGCGCTAACGCCCCCGCCGTCTACGCCGGAAGGCGCACCTCTCCGGTGGACTACACGGGCGAAGCCAATCTCAACAGGCTGTTTCCGGGCGAACAGTACGGAACGCCCACCGAAATGATCGCCTGGTTCATTACGAACGAGCTCGTGCCGAAATCCGACGCGGTATTCGATTTGCACTCCGCAGGGTCTTCGATCGACCATTGGCCGTCCAGCAAGATCCGCCTTATGGGCGACGACCCCGAAAAAGACGGCATCCAAATGGACTTCTTGCAGCTGTTCGGCGCGCCGCTCGGAATTGTCGGCGACCGCGTGCACAAGCGGACGCTGTCCGGAGAAACTTCGCCGAAGGGGATCCTCTATCTTTCAACCGAACTCGGCGGCGGCGGCAAGATTCGTCCATGGATTCGTGATTTCGCCTATGCGGGAATGCTTCGCTGCCTCCGGCGCCTCGGAACGTTGCGCGAGAGTTTCGAGGTGCCTCCGGTCGAACGCGAAGTAAGGCTAATGGCGATGCAGCAGGACGAAAACTATATCTTCGCGCCGGCCGACGGCATGTTCGAGCCGCGCGTGAATTTGGGCGACGATGTCGAGGATGGGCAGTTCGCGGGCTATGTGCGGTCCTTGAAGGAACCGTGGAACGAGCCGGTAGAGCTCCATTTCCGTCGCGGCGGCGTAGTATTCTGCAAGCGGCACCCCGCGCTTTGCGACATCGGCGATACGCTGTTCTTTACCCTGAGCGACTATCAAGGCGCGTAGGCCGGTTTTCCTGCGGCACGCCGAATCCGTGGCCCGCAGGTCGCGCCGGCGATCGGTCGCCGCGACGCGCTTCAATATTGAGGCCGTTTGCCCTTCGCGCGATGGCGGCGG
The DNA here is from genome assembly GCA_002238565.1 of Albidovulum sp. bin36. Taxonomy (GTDB): domain Bacteria; phylum Pseudomonadota; class Alphaproteobacteria; order Rhodobacterales; family Rhodobacteraceae; genus JAPPFL01. Next base: position 41,990 of record MPMP01000031.1, on the reverse strand, counting down.
ACCGCTTCCAATCTAAAGATCGTAGAGCCATTCATGGTCGGGATGGTTTTTGAATCGCCATTTGCGCACGGGTCCCGCCATAACGTTCAGATAGTAAAGCTCGTAGCCGTACGGCGCGCCGCAAGGGTGATGGCCTAGCGGCACGAGTACGACATCGTGGTCGGCGACGGAAACCGTTTCGTCGAAACTCCCGTCGTCCGTGAATACGCGCTGGAATGCGAATCCCTGCGGCGGGTTCAGGCGGTGGTAGTAGGTTTCCTCCAAATAGGTGATTTCGGGATAATCGTCCTCGTCGTGGCGGTGCGGCGGATAGGAGGACCAGTTTCCCGGCGGCGTAAAGACTTCCGTTACGAGCAGGCTGGAAGCGACATCGCGATCTTCCATTGCGATATTGTTGATAAAACGCGCATTGGATCCCTTGCCCCTTTCTACGGAGGCAACTCCTTCCGGCCCGATTATTCGGGTTCCGTGCTTGTCGGAGCTTCCCGGAGCCTTGCATGCGGCAATCGTGCAATTCGTCGTCGCTACCGCCTTCCAGCGGCAGTTGCCGGCGACGAACACCGAATGGGGGGGCGATCTGTCGAATATGTTCATCCGGTCTCCTAGCTCGCCGAAGTCTTCGCCCGCCGCGGAAATCGAGGCTTTGCCTTCAAGCAGAACAAGAATCGCTTCGTCCGACCCGGTATGCTCTTCGGCGACGTCGCCGGGCTGCAGGCAGTAGAGGCTGAAGCCTACGAATTTCCACCCCGCGCATTCGGGCGTGATGTCATGAATCTTGCCTCGCCTTCCCGTCGGCCGCCTTAAAATGCGCGACATTCGCCTTCCTTTCTCGCTGCCTAGAATCGCGGCTCGCGCTGCTGCGAAGCCGATCTCGGATTATATGGATTCATTGATTGATTGCCATACGAAGTTGGCGGCGAGCTGGACTTCGGAGAGGAGACCTGCGCATGGAACGAATTGCAGAGCGCAAAAGAAGTCGGAGCGAGAATACAGCCGCGAACGGCATTCGCGCATAAAGATCGCGAAATCGGAAAGCTTAACGGGTCGATTCGCCGAGCGGCCGCGCTCCGCCTACCGATTCATAGTTCCCGAGGTTCCGGGGCGGACGCCCGGTCGACAGTCGGTGCGGCCCGCCTCGAAGTCGGCAGAACGGAATCATGCCGCTTGCGCTGCTTTCGCCGCCCGGATTTGTCGCGCAATTTCCGAATGAACTCGAAAGATTCGCTACGCCGCCTGGCATGGGAGCGAAGCGTTTCGACATGCGCTCGAATTCGCGGGGCGGCAGTTCGGCGAACTTGAGCGCCCGGTTCCGGGATCGGCCGTCAGGATGAAGCAGCCTCGCCGATGTTGTCGACGCCTCGCTCCTCCAGGAGAGTCGACAGCCAGTTCGGGTCCATTTCCGGCACCGATGAAAGTAGCAGATCCGTGTAGGGATGGTGGGGCGGTTTGAACATGACGTCCTTCGGCCCCTGCTCGACCACTTTGCCCTGCTTCATCACGACGACCTCGTCCGCGATCGAACGAACTGTCGCCAGATCGTGGGTTATGAACATGTAGGCGAGGTCCAAATCTTTCTGCAGCCGATCTAGCAGCTTCAGAATTCCTTCCGCGACCAGCTGATCGAGAGCGCTCGTAACCTCGTCGCAAATGATGAATGTCGGATCGGCCGCCAGCGCCCTCGCTATTCCGACGCGCTGCTTCTGGCCGCCCGATAGTTCCGGAGGGTAGCGCGCGTAGAATTTAGAGGGATCCAGCTCGATCATGTCGAGCAATTCGTCCACGCGGTTTTTCAGATTCGTTCCCTTGAGGCCGCCGTAGAATTCCGCCGGGCGCCCGATAATATTGCCAATGCGGATTTTCGGATTGAGCGCCGTATCGGCCATTTGGTAGATCATCTGGGCTTGCCGAAGCTGGTCCTTGCTGCGATTCAGATAGCTCGGCGGAAGTTCCTGGCCCTTAAAGCGGATCGTGCCGCCGGTCGGCGGAAGCAGGCCGGTAATGCATCTGGCCGCCGTCGACTTGCCGGAGCCGGATTCGCCGACAACCGCGACCGTCATGCCGGCATGGATGTCGAAAGAGATATCATCCAGAACTTTAACCGGTCCGTAGGAGGCATCCAAATTCGCCACCTCCACGACAGGAACGCCGTCGCCGGGGCGCTGCTTCTGAGAGCGCTGAAAGCTTCTTACCGCCCACAAGCTCTTGGTATAGTCTTCCTTCGGGTTCTTGAGCATCGACTCGGTATCGGCTTCCTCGACTTCGTCCCCCTTGAGCAGCACTTTGATAACGTCGGCCATCTGAGCCACGACGGCGAGGTCGTGGGTGATGTAGATTGCGGCGGTATTGAATTGATTGACAATATCGCGGATTGCCGCCAGAACTTCGATCTGCGTCGTGACGTCAAGCGCCGTCGTGGGCTCGTCGAAGATAATCATGTCGGGGCGGCAGGACATGGCCATAGCGGTCATCGCGCGCTGAAGCTGGCCGCCCGACACCTGGTGCGGGTAGCGGAATCCGATCTCCCGGGGGGTGGGAAGGCGCAGGCGCTGGTATAGCTCCATTGCATCTTCCTGGCTTTCCATGCGCTTGCGAATGCGGTAGTGAACCGGGGACTCGGTGTGCTGGTCGATCAGCTTGTGGGCTGGATTGAAGGACGCGGCAGCCGACTGCGCTACGTAGGCGATCCTCGACCCGCGAAGCCGGCGCCTGTCGGCCTCGGATGTGGTGGTCAGCTCCAGGCCGTCGAATTCTACGGAGCCTCCCGAAATCCGGCATCCGTCCCGCGCAAAGCCCATCGCCGCAAGTCCGATCGTCGACTTGCCCGCGCCGGATTCGCCGATCAATCCCATAACTTCGCCGCGGCGAAGGGTCAGGTCCACGCCGTGAACGATTTCGAACCACTTCTCGTCCGCGTAGGCTTCGATCCGAAGATCTTCGATCTCTAGAAGCAAGTTTCCCTTGTTGGCCATGTTGTTTACTCCTTAAGGCCGGATGTGCGATGCAGCATCCAGTCGACGACCATGTTGACCGCTACGGTGAGCATCGCGATGGCCGCCGCCGGAATCAGCGGCGTAATCTCCCCGAAGGAGATAAGCGTCGCGTTCTCGCGCACCATGGATCCCCAGTCGGCCGTAGGCGGCTGTATGCCGAGCCCCAGAAAAGACAAGCCCGCGACCAGGAGGAAAACGAAGCAGAACTCCAGCCCGAACTCGGCGATGAGCGGCGACGTTGAATTCGGCAGGATTTCCTTGCGGATAAGGTACCACATTCCTTCCCCGCGCAGTTTCGCGGCTTCGATATAGTCCATCACAACGACATTGCCCGCGACGGCTCGAGTAAGCCGGTAGACTCGCGGCGAATAAATGATCCCGATGATTATCACCAGGATGATCATGTTCGTTCCGAAAATGCTGAGTAGAAGCAGTGCGAAGATGAGAGAGGGAATCGACATGACGACATCGATCAGCCTGCCCATGATCTGGTCGAACCATCCCTGCTTTACGGCGGCGATCATGCCGAGAAGCGCGCCGATTACGAATGCGATCGCGGTCGCCATGAGGGCGAGACCTACTGTGTTCCGCGCGCCGTAGACGAGGCGGCTAAACATGTCGCGACCCAGCTGATCGGCGCCGAGCAGCATGTTTTCGTCCGCAGGCGCGAATGATTGCGAAATGACCTCCGCTTCGCCGTACGGTGCGATTATGGGCGCGAAGATTCCAAGCACCGCGTACGTGAATATCACGAACATCCCGAAGGCCGCCGTTAGCGGAGCGGTCCGCAAGGCGCGCGCGGTAAGCGGGCCGGAAATGATGATAAGGAATTCTCTGAACGAATAGGCGATACCGGCGGCGAGGGCCAGGAGGCCGGCGCCGATCGATACGGCCCAGAGCGCGCTTTCCCGTCCTACGATGCCCATCACAAAGGATGCGAGAGTCAAGGAAAAGAGGAGGAGGAAGATCTCGCGCTTCTTGTAGTGAGCAGCGAGGCAGGAACCGCCGATCAGCAGCGCATAGTAAATGATTACGAAGTAGTTCATTGCTTCCTCTCACTATTTCGGATGACGCAGGCGCGGGTTCGTTAGTATGGAACCTATGTCCGCAGCCAGATTGAGAAGGATGAAGGTCGCCGCGAAGATCAGGCAGCAGGCCTGCACGACCGGAAAGTCCCTTTTCGTGACTGCGTCCACGAGCAGCTGGCCGATTCCGGGGTAGACGAACACCACTTCGACAAGAACGACTCCGGTAACCAGGTAGGCCAGGTTCAGCGCGACGACGTTGATAATCGGAGCCCATGCGTTCGGCAGAGCGTGCAGCGTGATAACTTTCCAGCCGGGCGCGCCCTTAAGCCGAGCCATTTCGATATAGGGCGATGCCAGAAGATTGATGATCGCCGCGCGGGTCATCCGCATCATGTGGGCGACGACTACGAGGACCATCGTTAGCGCGGGCAGAAACGTCCGTTCGAGAAGCTCGAAAAAACTCATGCCGTCGCTGACCTTGGCGATTGACGGGAACCATCCAGTTTTAACCGAAAAATACAGAATCAGGATGTAGCCGAGAAAGAATTCAGGCGACGAGATGGAGGTGAGCGTGGCTATGTTGGCGACCCGGTCGAATATCGTGTTCCGGAACAGCGCGACGATTACTCCCAGCAGTATTGCCACGGGAACCGCGATGATGGCTGCGTAGGTCGCCAGGAACAGCGTATTCGCAAACCTGGTTCCGATCACTTCGGCAACGGGAGATTGATTGAGCAGGGAAACCCCGAAGTCTCCGACCACCGCGCCGGCCAGCCAGCTCAGGTAGCGGACGGGAGCGGGACGGTCGAGGCCAAGCTCCGTGCGCAGCGCTGCCAGCGTTTCCTCGGTCGCGCCTTGTCCGAGAACCGATTGAGCGATATCGCCGGGAAGCAACTCCACGGCGCCGAATATCAGAGCGGATATCACGAGAAGCGTTACGAGGCCTAGCCCGAGCCGCATTAGCACTATTCGTGCTACGTCCATAATTTAATCCTCCATGAACGGTTGGCGAACTGCGTGTGGCGCAACTCGCAATGGAGCCTAGATCGACGTACGCGATCAGACGGAGTCGATACGTCTTTGGAATTTGTGCCTGTATCGGCAGCGCAGTGCAGCTTTTCGGCACACCCCTTGAGGTCAATCGAAGCAAATACGGAATTTGATCCGATGTTCGAATGCCAAATGCTCGGTAGATAAGTGCGGGTTTGATATGATCTGCCGCTAATGCACTCCAAATTGACGGTAATGGGTTCCAAATCCTGAATTCTTCGTATAAATCTAATGGTTCCTCGGAAAACTAACGGAGTAAAGCGAAAATGTCCAATAAATTTAAATCTGACGCGAAAGGGACGGGAGTTCTGGAACGAATTTCCGCCGCTAGCAGACGGAATCGCATTTCGCGCCGCGAGTTCATGGTCGAAGCCAGCTCCGCGGGAATGACAATTGCAGGCGCGTCGGCGCTTTGGGCGCAGAATGCCGCGGCGGAAACTCCGAAGGCGGGCGGAACCTATCGCCTTGGCCTGCATGACGGCAACACTGCGGACCAGATGGATCCCGGCAAATATCAAAGCGTCGGCGAGATTCAAATCGCTCACTCGCATCGCAGCTACCTGACCGAGATAACCTCGGAGAACGGCTTGGGACCCGACATGGCAGATGCGTGGAGCGCTACCCCGGACGCGCAAGTCTGGACTTTCGAACTTAACAAAAACGCCTCATTTCACGATGGTCGACCATTCACGGCGAAGGATGCGATCGCATCTTTGAACCACCACCGCGGGGACAGCACGACTTCGGCGGCGAAGGTATTGCTTGATAGCGTAACGGATATAAGGGCCGACGGCGACCACACGATCGTAATCGAGCTGAACCAGGGGTTCGCGGACCTTCCGTGGGTTATGACCGATTACCATCTGACCATGCTGCCCGCCAAGGACGACGGGACTGCCGACTGGGAGTCCGGGATCGGCGCAGGGCCGTACAGAATTGACAACCATCAGCCTGGCGTGGCCAGCACGCTGGGTCGGCACGACGGATGGCATCGCGAAGGCGGTTATTTCGACAATGTCGAGATTACGGTGCTCAACGACCCGAATGCGCGCCAAACGGCGCTTGTAACCGGAGAGGTCGATGCGATTTCCTCGGTCGACCTCAAGACGCTAGCGCTGCTGAGTCGCAGCCCGAACATTGAAGTTGACAACGTCGCGAGCGGCTCGGCAATTACGCTTCCGATGTTCTGCGACCACGAACCGTTCACGGATGTCAATGTTCGACTGGCGCTCAAGCACGCGATAGACCGCGAGGAAATCGTGGAGAAGATCCTGTTCGGCACCGGGACGCCCGGCAACGACTTCCACGTGTCGCCGACCATGCCCTACTGGCCGGATATCGAGCAGCGGACATACGATCCCGACCAGGCGAAGTTCTACCTCAAGCAGGCCGGAATGGATTCACTGGACGTGGAGCTTTCCGCGGCCGACAGCGTGCTTCCGGGCGCTGTTGACATGGTAGTGCTATACAGCGAGCAGGCGAAGAAAGCCGGAATCAATGTCAGGCCGGTTCGCGAGGCGAACGACAGCTACTGGGCGGATGTCTGGCTGAAGAAGCCGTTCGTATTTGTCAAATGGGGTGCGCGACCCACGCCCGACAACATGTTTACGCTGGCCTACAAGTCGGATGCGGCTTGGAACGAGGCGCACTGGAAAAATGATCGCTTCGACGAATTGCTGCTATTGGCCAAGGCGGAACTTAACGAAACAACGCGAGCCGAGATGTACCGTGAGATGTGCCAACTCGCCCGCGATGACGGCGGAACAATAATTCCGCTGTTTGTGAATTTCGTCTACGCGCGCCGCTCCAACCTTCGCCGCGGCGAAAGCCTAGCGGCGAGCTGGGAATGCGACGGCGCCAGGTCTGCGCACCGCTGGTGGTTTGCATAGGAACATTACGACAAGCGCCCGGCGGAAAATTCCGCCGGGCATTACAAGGACAGGCCTCGCCTGAGAATATGCCCTAGTACTCTTTCAGCATGGTATCGTTGGGTAAAGCGACTTCAGCTTCACGCGAGCGTCCTCTGTCCTGAACCGCCAATCAACGTGCGTTGCCGCGGATTTGCGCCGCGCCTTCCAGGCGGCGATCTGGTGCTCGAGCGTCTCGCGGTTCGGGATGCGCCGGGCAAGGTACTGCCTGGACAGAACGCCGATCTCGATCTTCGCCATGTTGAGCCAGTTTCCGTGCATGGGCGTGTGGTGAACTTCGAAGCGGTCCGCGAGGCGCGATGCCTCGTCGGCGGGGAAGGCCTTGTAGAGGGCGGACAGCTTGTGCGTGTTCAGGTTGTCCATCACCAGCACGATCTTTTTGTCCGGGAAATGGACATCCGCCATGTTCCGGAGAAGATGCGCGAAATCGAGGTTTCGCGCGGCGGTCCGTCACCTCGACTTGGTGCCATCCCGCTAGCGGAGCGTGCACCATGAACAGGTTCGCCGTGCCGTTGCGCTCGTATTCGAAATCGTAGATGGCCGGCTGGCCGAGGCTTGTCGGCAGCGGCGCCCGGGTCTCCCTGGTCAGCTGCTTGCTCGACTCGCCCATGCAAACCAGAACGGTACCATCGTCGAAGTCGCCGTGGTAGACCTTGAGCACGTCCTCCATCGCGAAGGCGAAGTCCACGTTCTCCTTCGGCGGAATGCACCAGCACTCCTTCAGCCAGGGCTTGATGCTGTTTTTCTTAAAGCCTAGCGGTTCGTCTGCGTGCGGCGACCCGGGGCGGCTTCGAGGCCATCTAGGACGCAGCGGCGGCGCACGCGCTTAACGGTCCCGACGGCGGCGTCGAGTACCGAAGCGATGCTCCTCGCATCCGCCATGGCTCCGTCCTTGCTGTTCTCGTCCGCAAGGAGCAGGATATGGGCGCGGCGGCGGCGCTCCTTCGATCCCTGTCCGTCAACAACCGACTTGAGCTCGGCGCGCTCCTCGCTCTCCAGCTTCACGCGATACTTCTTCCTGCCGGCGACCTCCATGGCCTGCATTCCCTCCGCGCCAAAGCACGGAAGCTGGCTCAACATGGCGGAGATCGAGATCGGCGTTCTGTCCAGGCAGTGCCTCGCCCGGCGCATCCCGGACCGCGAGACGCTCGAGCGCCAGATCGCCGCCTGGCAGGCGCGGCGCAACGCCGCGGCGACGCCCGTCGATTGGCGATTCAGGACAGAAGACTCTCGAGTGAAGCTGAAGTCGCTTTACCCAATAATTCCATGTTGAAAGAGTACTAGAATAGCTTTTCTACAAAAAATCGGAAAGAAGATCAGGTATTTTTCCGCGTTGCAATAATTCGAATGCATGGAGCACAAAACGTTGCGTGCGATATTCCCCAAATTTTTTTAATTCATTTCGTTTAAGAACCGGGAAGGACGCGCTAGGGGGATCGGCATTGAGAATCCATTCGAGGTCAGCACGCTCCAAACCGTACATTTGAGCTAGGATTGCATCGATTTCGCACTTTAGGCAATGGCGACGACTTTCATTCCAAGTATATGGTGGACCGTCGTAACCGAGCTCAACCGCCACTGGACGCATGGCTTCAGCGGTATAGACCAATTCTAATACACGAGGGATTATCAAGTTTGCATAGGTTAGTTCGGCATTGAATTTCTCCAAAAAAGCCGCAGGCGGAAGTACTGGAAGCTGCTTGATGATGAAATAGCTAAGATCAGTTCCACCAATCGCTGTTCGCGCTGCAAAATCCAGCACCAAGCTGTTCATATTGGCAATTAGCAGCGCAACTTTTTCCGCACTGGAAGTGCTTAGCAGGGGTGCTCTATCACTCATTCCTACTTGACTGACGGCAGATGCGATGACAGTTCGTTCGTCGGTTGAACGTGCTGTTTTCCGGAAAGGCATAAGCCAGTTTGGACTTGAATTATTGCCCCTTTGTGGCCAAGCGCAACTAGTGGAATCATCGACGTAATTAATGTCCGTTGGTTGGTCGCCGTAGTAATCAATCTCAATGCCACTTGCCAATTCCAATTCGGATAATGGCTCCCTTGTGTCCAAGTGCCGAGTTTGGAAGGAGAGCGCAGAGCATCGGTCTGGATTCCGTTGCTCTCGCGATGAGGCGGATTGCGACGTAATAGTCCACCGTCCGCCTGCTTGATTCTGCTTGATTCTGCTTGATTCTGCTTGATTCTGCTTGATTCTGCTTGATTCTGCTTGATTCTGCTTGATTCTGCTTGATTTGTAAGTTTTTTGTGCTTGTCTAGCCTATCTGCGACATGTTTTTCCCCAATCCAATATCGCGGTATTGAAATCGTTTTTGGGTTCGCCTTCTCCTTTGCAAGCATTGATCGGGCGTTTCCATTCTTGATATCTCGCTCGGAGACACCTTCGAATGTGGCGAACCGGTGGTCGTATTGATGAAATAGCTTGGCCTCGTATAACGGCAGATAGCGTTCGTCGCCCCGTACGAAAATGTTACCGGCAAGTTCCCATCCGTCGGCTAAAAGTTCTGCGTGGGTACGAAAAAGACCAGAGTCGCTTGTCATATTGAACATCTGCATGAAGCTTATGCCCCAGGGATTCGACTCTGCTTGCTCGGGTTTCGCTTCCCTCCAAAGAACACCCGCCCGGCGATACATCTTGCGAGCAATTTCCATGTCGCGCCTAGTTCGGAATATCGGGCAGGTCCGTGTATTTGGATTGAACATCGAGAAATCTTCATTGGAAAGCGAGAAGCGGCGTTCTTTCTCCTTCAGTTGCTCAGTCTGATGCAAAAAAAATGCAAACTCGGCTTCGGGAATTGGATTTTGTTCGCCGCTCAGCGTAAGAAGGCAGAATTTTATCCGACTATCAATGCTAGGAAAAACCTTCTCCCTGTTCTCAAAATCAAAAAGACTGACAAGTTTCTGGCGAGTAACAATATTTTCGAAAAATGCTTTTGTGGAATGGTCCGTGGCTATACCAGTTGGCACGATTAACCCGGCTCGACCTCGCGGGCTGACGAGTTGTGTGAACGTTTCAGCAAAGAGCGCATAGTTGTTGAGTTTGCCGTAGTTGCTCAGCGAATACCGATTGCTTCCTCGGCAAAAACCGCTTTTAGCTACGTAATTGTGTAATGCACCTTTAAACTTTTTCCAAAGAATTGGATCGTCTTTTTCGAGACTAGCAATCGCTTGTTTACGAGATGCACCGGCTAGTTTGGCAATTCTAGGTGACATAATCGAAAAAAATTCTACTTCATTAAGCTGAGAAACTTCCCAAGGCGGATTGCCAATTACGACATCAAATCCACCGCACTTCATAATTTCGGCGAAAGCAATATGCCAGTGCAGGAAGTGATTAATGCCTTTCACCCCTCTAACGAAAGCTTCAACGCCTTGTCGCTTCGGCATGTCGCTACGTAGCCTATCAAGGTCTTCGGTCAGAGGCACGACATCTCGGGTTTCGCTCGTTTTTTGCGACAAAAATGCTCCGACGAAGCAATCGGCGAGTAACTCTTCTCGCGCACGGGTTTTATCCGCCTGCAATCCTTTCCATGCAGCGCGTTTCCGTTCGATGTCTTCAATGGTTTCCTCGGGCATGGAGTCGAGGTTACCTCTTGCTCCGGCGATTTCAATTAAAGCGGCCTGATCGGATAGACTAAAATTCCAAGGCTCGCCATTTAACTGCCTAAGCCTTTTGCAAACGAACCTATCATCTCCCGTCAACTGTTTGTAGGCATCTGCAGGAATACCTCTTTCAATGATCTTGGGATCAAGAATTCCAATTAGGCTGTCGCCTTGTATGATGTTTGAATCAAGAAACGAAAGTGGTTTGCCTGGTTCGACGGTTTCGATCCAAAGGGCGGTCTTGCAAAGCTCCACGGCAAGTGGATTTCGGTCCACGCCGTAGATGCAGTTTCGCACAACGTCTCGCATTGCGCGCTGTCGCAGGGTTTCGTCAGATTCGCCGACGCTCGATTCGATACGCACGATTTCGAAGGCAAGACGACGTGCGGCCGCTAGAAGGAAATGCCCCGAACCGCATGCTGGATCCACGACCTTCAATTCGAGAATTGCACCGCGCGGATCGTTTGGCCGGGAGGCGACCGACTCAGAGATAACCGGTTCTAGCGTCGACTTGATTAATTCGCTGACGAGGGTAGGCGGCGTAAAATAGGAACCGGTTAATTTCCGCTCGGATCCCTTGGTTCGTTCGCCATCACTGTCGCCGAAGAATGCGAATGTCCAAGGAGAAGCGTCAACGTCTATGACCGGCTGAATTTCCAGAAGGCTTTCGTAGACGGATCCCAATTCCTCGGTGTCCATATCTCTGTAGTTAATGCGTGCAAGGCTGCTTCCGGAACGAAAGTAGGAGAGGCTGCGGACAGCCTGGAGAAGGCTTTCGTTCGCGATGGCCGCATTGTCGAGGTTGGGGCACAGGTCGGAGCGAAACAAGCCGCCGAGCGGCGGTAGTCCAAGACCGGGAGCACCATCCGCCAGCGACCGGAAAGTGATTTGAAGCCCCTGCCAGAGGTCGCTGTTACGGTCGTAATGTCGCCGCCGGAGGGCGCGGTCTCGCAGCCGGGACAGGGAGTAGCCCTCTAGGAATATCGAGCGCTGTCCCTCCGTTGCCCGAGGGGCGTGAAGCAGGTTGCGTTCTTCTACGGTAAAGAGAAAGAGCAAGCGGTAGACGAGCCGGAGTAGTTGCTGAAAGTAGCCCTCAGGCGAGAGCGAGCCGCAATTTAGTTCCTTGCGAAGATCGGCATTTGCGTGATGCTGCAGGAAGCCGTTTCCGAAATGGAGCAAGGCATTGGCAACGCCGTCGCGGAGGTTTTCCCGGATGCGTTCTCCGTTTTCGTGTGCCTTGGCCCGCCAGGATTCGATAATGCAGTTCGACGGCTTGTCGTCGACGGGTTTCAAGCGGCTTGCGTGCGCGGTCAGCCAAAGCGCGGAAAAGTCCGGGTAGAGTTCTTCGTTAAATAAGAGATCGAGGTCTGCCTCGATATAGGATGGCTTGGTCAGGCTCGTATTGTCGCGCAGTATGCGAAGTTTCGATCCGTTGGAGACGATTCCCCACAGCGCGGCATCCTGAGCGTTGAGGTATTCCTGCATCGTTACGTGAGGAGCCTGGCGGCGGCCGTCTATTCCGAACTCCTGAACGGCCTTGTCGAGATCGAATTCCTGGTTGACAAGCAGGAGCGGCACGGCCCCGTCGCATGCGTTGTGCGTCAGCTTGAATATGCGGTCCTCAAGCATGACCTGGTTGGCGGAAGTCAGATCGCCATAGCCGAGAATCGTGCGCAGAAAGGGGATTAGCCATTCGTCGATGCAGACCAGCGATGCATCGAGGTCTGTGCGAGGTCGGCGCTCGGCATAGCGTTCGTAGCTATCGTTGGCGATGCTCCAGTATCTAGCGAGCTCTTCCTTGATCGCGAGCGATTTCGAAAGACCGTATTCGATGCCGGTTTGTCGCGGAGCTTCCAGCGCGGCAATTGTCTGGAGAAACTCCGGCGGGAGGATCCCGCCTTCGATCCTGAGCGCCGTGAATCCTCTGCTTCTTCGAGTGCTTGCCATGGTTAAATATTGGCCAGGGGCATGAAGACATAAACTCCGATCTTGTCGACAGGAAGGGACGGAGTGACGCTATAGCGCAGGCCCCTGGCATCGCTTGCTGTCCGGATGCGTCGATGATCCGAAAGCAGCCGTTGAGCCCGCTCGCGGGCCACGTTATTGAAAATTTCTTCCATGTTCGGCATGTCGCTTAGAACCTGCCGAACAAGATGGCGCTTCTGACTGTCCATCATATTGCGACTCGGCTCCAGGGAGAGGAGCGACAGAGCATCGTTCTCGGTAAGCATCTCGGGTCGTGTAGCGCCGCCGCGGATCGCAATGCCGAGGCATTCCTCGGCTAGAAGCGTTCTTTTCGTCGAGTATCGTCCGTCTGAACCGCGCTGCTCCACTGAAAGCTGGCTGCGAAGGCGCAATAGGTAAAGCGTGGTGCGGGTGTCGACTTCCCCCGTGAAGATGGCGCTGGCGCGGGCGCCGATGGCGGGCTTGGAGCTATCCAGCGCCTCCTCGGCTACGTAGTCGGCAAGTGCGGAGACTAGCGGGTGAGTGCGATGAATGTAGGCGGCACCTGTTGGCGCAGGCTGCGAGAATGCGATTTTTGCCGAGCCGGCGAAGCCGATGGCATCGAGTCGATCCTGGAGCGGTTTCGGGCAGTGCGCGACCGGAAACCGGTAATAGCCGTTCCGCGCGTCGAGGGCCGCTCCAATCCTTTCGGCCGACAGGCGCACGAAGCGGGCGACATCGTCCGGTCCGCCCAATGCGGATACGGCCTTTCGCCATTCGGGCAAAACGTCTTCAGGGGTCAATCTACGCTGAGCGAAAACCGTGCGAGATATCTGGTTGCCGGCCTTCTGCCAGACATCTTCCGCCTCCGATTCGGCGAGCCCTAGGTCGAAAGTCATCTGCGAGGCTCGGTAGGCGGGACCGCCGTGAAAGAGGACCGCCTTCATGATTGCATCGACCACCTTGTTGTTGTCCGCCGGCAAAGGCACGGCGATGCCGAGTTCTTTCCGAATTTTTTCCGCCTTGCGAATTATCACCCGAAGGATGGCGCCGTCGACGGGATTGTCTTCGCCGTACAGCATTAGCGCGCGAACGATCGGGGAGGCTTGCCCGAATCGGTCTGAACGGCCCTCGCGCTGCTCGTGGCGAGTCGGGTTCCAAGTAAGGTCGTAATGGACGACCGCGTTGAAATGGGTTTGAAGATTGACCCCTTCCGAAAGGCAGTCGGTCGCCACAAGAACGGGCGCGACATTGTCTTGGAGGTCTCCTAGCTCTTCAATCCGCTCCTCTCGCTGGTCGGAGGTGAGTTCACCGGTGATTACGACGATTTTCGTCTTCGAATTGCCGAGCGCTTTCACGAGCTCCTGGCCGACATAGTGCGCGGTTGCGATGAAGCGGCAAAACACGACGGGCCGGTATTCGGCGCGCATTAGCCCGCCAACCTCTTTGATCAAAGCCTTGAGCTTGGGATCCTTCGCCGGACCGCGTAGCGCATCCGCGCGGTCAATTAGCCGGCGAAGCGACGAGGCGTCTTCCGGCTCCTCGACTGTGCCGGCGGGAACGGTTTCGGTGTACGTAAGCGAGTCGTCGGTCGTCTCGTCCATAACGGCTTCGCTTGCCGCTCGATTCAATTTCGAAAGCCGGATGTGCTCGGTTTCTCCCTCCGACGCCTGAAGTCTGGTTCGTAGTGCCAGCGACGCGGCCGCCGGGCTTGAGGAAATGCAGCGCAGGAGAGCGAGCGCGGCCCACCAGGACATGCGCTGCTGAAGCTTGCTTCCGCCTTCCGCTCGCCGCACCATGGTGCGGGCGTAGGCGATCACGTCGTCGAAAAGGCCGCCCCAGTCGCCGGCTAGACGGTAGGTCGCTTCGCGGCTTTCTCGAACCGGAAAGCCGGTCTCGTCCTTCCACTCTTCTATGTCGCCGCGGCGCCGCTGTACGAAATGCCGGGCTAGTTCGTCGCGCAGGCGGCTTCTTTCGTCTCCCTCGGGCGCTTCCGCCAGGCGCGCGAATTTGGGCTCCAGCAGTCCGAGCAAGTTGTGGAAAGCCGCATCGTCTCCCGAATGCGGCGTGGCGGTTAGAAACACCATGTTGCGCCGCGGTTCGGATTCGGCGAGACCCCTCAGAAGCTTGTAGCGCTGGTGTCGCGTGTTTGTATTCGACTGCACGCATGTGTGAGCCTCGTCGACGATAACGAACTCTGGGCAAGCGCGCAGGAAGTCGCTGCGGCGTCTGTCCGACTTGATGTAGTCCAGGGATACGACGGTATGGGGATAAACCTCGAACACGGATTCGTCCGGCCGCAATCCCCGTTCAAGGCGCGTGGCCGTGCCGGTGCGCACGACCTCGGCATCGATGGCGAATTTTGTCGCGAGTTCGCGCTGCCACTGTTCGCACAGGTGCGGCGGGCATATAACGGCAATTCGCTCGATCTCGCCTCGATCAAGCATCTCCCTTGCAATCAGGCCCGCTTCGATTGTCTTGCCGATGCCGACATCGTCGGCGACGAGCAAGCGGACTATATCCAGTTTGAGCGCCATGAGAAGAGGCACGAGCTGATAGGCTCGCGGCTCGACATTGAGGTTTCCGAAGCTCCGGAAGGGCCCGGCTCCGGCTCGGAGCTTTAGGCGAAGCGCGTCGCGCAGCAGCAGGGCTGCTTCCTGCGTGCCCGCGGCATCGGGATTCGGGAGGTCGAAAGTTGCCGGCCCCGGCATCTCGGGCTCCAGAGGAAGATAAATGAGCGTCGCATCGTCTTCCGCCCCTCCTAGGGGGCGAAGCCGCAGGAGATTGTGGCGCGGCTCCGGCAGAACCACCCATTCTCGATCTCGCGCCCGGACCAGATCGCCCGGCTTGAATGCTATCGCCTCTGCCATGCCCCTCTCTATAGAAAATTAGTCGATTTGCGAATCCGCGCCTGAACCGAATATCCAGGCGTATTCGTCCAGAATGCTTTGCCAGGAAGATTGATCTTCGGTGAATCGCACGACGGTATAGCCGGCGTCTTCGAGTTGCCTAGTGATGTCCGCGTCGTCGGACTGTTGGCGCTTGCTGCGATGGTGGGGGCCGTCGATATAAACGAGAGTCTGTTCGCTCGTGTAGGCAAAGTCGGGCCTCGTGTTGAATTCCTTCAGATAGGGCTGTCCGCGGTCGGGAAGGCGACTGCCAATCGTTTTTAGGTGGTTCAGCCAGGCTTTCTCCAAGCCCGAACCGGAGATGTTGATCAATTCGTCGAAGCTGTCGTTGCCGGTCTGCGAGTGTCCATTGCTCTTGCGCTCGCCGCGCGCAAGTCGGCAGAGCAGGTCGAGCATATCCGGATCCCGCCGGTCGATCTGCCGATGATCCGGCTGGTTGTAGTAGCTCAGCAAGCAGCGATAGCAGCCGGCTTCGCAGTCTTTGTCGCGATCGACCAGATCGTCTCGATCGATCCAGTTTCCCGATAGCGATTCGTAATGGCATACTTCAAGCGCCTTGCGGGCAATCCTGGCTAGCGCGCCGGGGTCGCTGGCCAAGCGGGTTAGAACCCCCGCGCCGCCCTCGGCGGCTTCATAGAAGAGAATAGTGGCGCGGTTGGCGCGATCGGGCAGCGGCTCGGCGGCGAGTTCTGCCTCTTCGAGCTGGTACTCCTGCTCAATTGCGCGTTTAATGGCGTATTGCAGCGATACCATGGCCGTGTCGGTTAGCGCGACCTCGGGACGAGCAATTAGTACGTTTCGGGTATCCTCAACGAACGGCGTTATGCGCTCGATATTTTTTCCTTCCCTTACGCTATCGTCTTCTGCATCCGTAGGCGCTTGCGGGTCCTTGGTCCAATCGCCGGTGTTGGTATCCACGCTAAAACCGTAAACGGATTTTGCTTCGCGGCGCCGCCATCCGAGATTGATGCGCCAAAGAGTCGCGGCCGGGCCGTATCGCAACTCCAGCAAAGTCTCGCCGTTCTCCTCGATGGCAAGCTCCTCGACTCTGGACCGGCCTTTTTCTTCGCTGAAGCGAAGCGTCGTGATCATCTCGTAGCCCTGGCGCTGGCGTTCCTCTTCGTCGGAAGTGATGCGGTTCGCTCGCCGGGTCGACACCTGCTCGATTCGAAAGAGGTTTCCGATGGCCTTGCCGCCGTTGAGCGGAGACTCGCAGCTAACGCAGCGCTCGTAATTCACCTGGTCGGCAAAGTGCCCGTACCCGCATTCCGGACAAATGCGCGCGGCCCGTACCGGGAGATTGAACGACGAAGTCGCGTCCGAGTCGTCGGGAATCGAGAGGATGGCGCGCCCCACGCGATAGGTGCTGCCTTCATGATAGATGATCGACTGGGGGCCGAATTCCGTTAGTCCGATAAACCTGGGCCGGCTAAGAAACGAGTCGCGGGCCACCTTGCCGCGTCGGCCCCGAATGAAGGCTAACAGCGGCAATCGCGGGAAGTTGTAGCCTGGAAGGAACCCTGCGGCCGCTAAGTATCGGTACGTGGCGAAATCGGAATGGCGCAAGTTCTTGCTATTTAGAAGCAGTTCCTTTTGTATGTGGGCTTCATCGTATCGGGCTTTGGCTTCCCGGCGCTCCCGTTCGGTCGCCGCGGCGTTGTTGACGGCGCCGTTGGCAACTTCCATCTGGTTTGTTGTTGCCTTGAAGAGTGAGCGCCATCGATCGAACGCCTTGAGAAAGCGCCGCTCCGCAGAATTCATTGCGCTCGTTAGCCATGTGCCGGTGTACCAGGGAGCGACCGACTCGGTAAGATCGTTGGCAAGAGTCTCGAGAATTCGGTTTGCCCGATCTAATGCCTTGGACTCCGCGCGAGAGGCGCGGATCTGCAGTGCGACCTCGTCAATCAATGGCAACTCGTCTGGCTTTTCCAGATTAAGTACTTCCTTTACGTACGAGCCGAGCTTTACTCCGGTTTCCGCGAGCCAGACCGCGTGCAGATGGCTGCGGATCAGGTCCTCGTTGGCGAGGTCAATATTCGGAGGATTGACCGCGCCGGCTACCATTCGCGCCGGTTCGGAAAAGAAATACTGGTCATGCGGCGACCTCGCCGCGCAGTAGGTGACGACTAGCGCGGGCTGGCCGCTGCGCCCTGCGCGCCCGCTGCGCTGGGCGTAGTTCGCCGGAGTTGGCGGCACGTTGCGCATGTAGACCGCGTTGAGCGTAGATATGTCGACGCCGAGTTCCATGGTGGGCGAGCAGAAAAGAATCGGCAGCCCGGTTGGCTCTAGCCCTCTGCGGAAGCGCGTTTCGCGTTGCTCGCGTATATCTGCGTCAACCTGCGCCGTGTGCTCTCGGGCTTCGAGTTGGTGCAGGAGGCGATCGTCCCGGCCGAGCAGCGCCGCAACGTTTTCATACAGATTTCGAAAAAACACATTGGCTTTGCTCGTTTGCGAGCCGGCATTGCCGGCGAGGCGCCATTCTAGAGCCGTGCTGTCGATGCGGAAGCCTGTGCGCCCGCCGTCGAGTTCGGCCCGCTCGACATAGCCGTATACCGTAAGTACGCTCAGGATATCGTCAATTACGGCGTTGTACGCATCCTCGTCGAACTTCTGCGGATAGCTGCGATTGTCCGCCCCCCAGAGCGTCCGGGATTTAAGCTTGCGACCGAAGGCCGACCGAAATGAGATATTGAGAATACGGTAGTCGAGCCTGCGAGCGCGATTGCCCGGCCTGGGAATCATGAAGGCGTGAGAGACCAGCCGCTCTTCTTCCGACAGTCCCCACGGCTCCTTCAGCTGGTTGTAGCTTCGATTGCGTATTTGCTCCTGGAAATTCGGATCGAGGTAAATCGTCTTGATGCAGAGGGCTCTGCGCATTCTATCCAATAGCTCTCGAACGATATCGTAGCGGCGCCCGGGGCCGATTGAGCCTAGGAGAGGGTGCCGTGCGCGCCATTCATCCTCGTCTTCGCAGCATTCCATCAACCCCTTGAACCCAATATCCAGAATATCCAGCTGTTCGAGATTCGGGTTGTTGATCCGCCAGCCGCGCTGCAGGTCGAAGTAGAGCCGGTAACCGAGGACGTCGCGCAGCGTATTAACCGTGTTCCTGGCCTTGAAGCCCTTAACCTCGGAGGAGTTTGCCGCGTAGTCCTCTGCGTCCAGCCTCAGATGCGCCAGCACGCGCTGCGTCAGAATGTCGTCGGTGAGAATTCCGGCGCTGTCGGCTCGAATTGCAGCGACCAGCGCCCCTCTCAATAGCAGGATGTGAATGAAATCGTTAAAATGTCCGGCTTGAAGGCTTGCGTCCTGCCGGTTGTCGGTAAACGCGAGGAGTTTCTTGGTGCGTTCGTCGAGATCGGTGCCGATGAGCTGTTTCAGCGAGGACAAGGCTAGCACGGTTGTCGCAGAGCTTCTTCCTTCGCTCGACAGTCCCGAGAGCTTTGTCAAATCGCTCCGCACGCTGCCATCGAAGTAGGCGTTGCAATCCGGGTTCAGGCAAAAACGAAACGATTCCGGGATGAACCACGCGGGCAGGCCATTCTCGGCAATCTCGCCTAAGGTATCAACTTGCACCCGGACGGGGCTGTAGCGCCGAAAATGGTATTTTAGCCTGGGCTCGTCGCCGCGATATTCAATCCAATCATCGGGAAACTGGGAGTCTTGCCTCGAAGGATCGAAAATCCCGTTTGAATCCGGCATGAGATAGCCGAATTGGATGTCTTCGCCGTCATTGGAGCGTTCGGTTAAATCGCGCGGCTCGAATGCCTGCGGCTGCTTGCTGGCGAGGTTGGCCCAGACGGGGAGATATTCTTGACCGCATGACCGGCAGAAGCAAAGCGTAAATAGAGGTCGATTACGGTCTCCCGGCTTAAACTGCTGTCCATCCAGCGTAAGATACCGTTCTCCCGGCGCTTCCATGGTCGAGTAGGCATTCCACGCGCCGCTGATGAACTGGTGCAGCCGAAAAGCAAAAAAGCTTTGCCCCCGTTCGTTTCTGCACCGGTGGGAGGCCAGCAGGAATTTCTCTAGGAATGAACGGCAGGACTCAATGCCGAGTCCGCATTCATCTGCTAGGCATTTGGACGCGTCAAGGATCGTCTTTGGACGCGAAATCCGAACTAGCTTCCCGTCGATATCCTCAAGGCCGAGGTTTTGTTCGATCCAAGCCGCGAGCGGGTGCGCCGCAAGAATCTCGTGAGAAAGGCTCGCAGGCACGCCGGCTTCGATGGCCGCTCGCAATTCAGGTCCGCCGAAGTTCGAATCGCGGTCGGTTGCCGGTCGCAGCGATTCGGACACGATATTTTCGGGATTGACGGTCGCGCCGAACAGTCGGCTTGCGATGTCCGCAACCTTTGCGTCGCGGTCGCCCGGCGACCCTTCCGAGGCCATGGTCGCGGATGTGCCAACGCACAGAAGTTCTTCGTTGAATCGTTCGCGAACGCGCCGAACAAGCATGGCGACATCGGCGCCCTGCCTGCCGCGATAGGTGTGCAGCTCGTCCAGCACTAGAAAACGGAGGCCCGCGGCGTGATTGCGAATCGCCTTGTCGGTCTCAAGGAAACGCGTCATGATCAATTCGAGCATGACGTAATTGGTGAGCAGAATATCAGGAGGGTTCTTAGCTATTCGCTCGCGTTCTTCCTGTGATTCCTGCCCGGTGTAGCGGGCGAAAGTGACAGGCTGGCCCGTTTCGCCGTATCCGAGCCGCAGGTACTTCTCCAGCTCTTCGCGCTGGCTGTTGCAAAGAGCGTTCATCGGATACACGATGATCGCGGTTATGCCGTTGCAAGGGTCGCCGGCTCTTTTTCGCCTCAGCACGTCGTCAACGATGGGGATGAAGTAGCCTAGCGATTTGCCGGAGCCGGTGCCCGTAGTCAGCACGTAGCTCTTTCCCCGGCGGGCGATTTCGATCGCGTCGGTCTGGTGACGATGCAGGAGGAGGCGCTTGCCAACAACGTCGCTCTCGGCCTTGATTCGGAAAATATTAGCGCACTCGGCATCGAGAGTGCCATTGGCGACGAGGGCGTCGACATATCCGCCCGGCTCGAAATTCGGATTAAGCTGGATGAGCGGAGCAGGCCAGAAATGCCCGGCCCTATAGGCCGTATCAACCATATTGGAGATATCTTCGGCCCGAATTGTGGTGAAGCTTCGTGAAAAACGTTCGTATTCGGCGACAAGATTGTCGCGAATTTTGAAAACGTCCATCGGCTGCCTCTCCCCAACTTTAACCGCGCGTTGTTCGCGGGCCGCTGAATGGCCGTTTTTTCGACCGGACCGTCCTGAAAACTAGCTTGCTCGACCGCCCTTAACAAGCCGCCTTTTTCCCGGGTGCGAATGAGTGTTTGCGATCGATGCGCCGCTCGCCGCTGGAAAGCCCGGGCGTTCGCCTCGCAGAATTGACATATTGCTTGTCGATCCAAAGCGGTATTTCTACGGCAGGTGAAGCGGCCGCGTAGACGGCATCGCCGAGCAGCGGGGCGTTGTCGGTCATTGATCAAGGCTATCACAGAAAAGCGCGGCCGTCGGCAAACGGAAAACTCGGTTTGCGAATTATCTAATCCAAGCGCGGAGGCGCATTCGATTCCTATATCGATGCGCAAGCCGTCGCTTGAAGCGAATCCGGGTTTCTTTGCCAGCAATTCCTGTTGAATTGGGCGCATGACTTTGGATTCGGAGTTTTCGCCGAACTGCACTTTTTTCGGATACTTGCTGCTGCGCATCACTATTTGTCTACAGAACATTTCAATCAGAATTGTCGCGCCGGCGGCGCGAGGCGGCGAACACGCATCTTCGATTCGACTTTCTGCTCGACGAAGGCGGGTAGATTGGCTTTGACGTTCCCCTAGAGGCGGGCACCCGCTCAAACGGAGCGCGGGCATAAATTGTTCAAACATCGGCAGTGTAATTTCGAACAATGATCCATCGGAGGCTCGGGCTGGCGGGTGCGGAGAAACTCGCCGACTCCGAGGCTCCTTGGCTACTGCGCTTCCACCAACTCGACATATTGATTTATTTTCTAAAACCTTCATGACTTTCTGCGTTTACTTACCCCGGAGCATGAAACTCGCGTGCGGCTGACGGTGTCCGGGACGATGTCGTGAGGTGCCGCTGTTGCCGGGACCGGAGTATCCTGTGGCCCATGGATCGGGTGCCGGAGGTCAGGGGAAAGTGTGCCCAAAGCCCGAAAAGAGTTTCAGAGAAAATTTCAAACTTGAGGCGGCTCGCATAATGAAGCGACCGTCGAGCGCGCGCCCTGAGTGCGCCGACTATGCTCGGCAGAATAATTTTCTTGGCGATTGTCCGATGGAACCGCCGATAATCTTCCTTTCGACTTCTTGCCAAAAATCAATTGAATCCATAAATGCCTTCGCGATGAAGCAAAGCAGGCCGCCGGAAATGCGAAGCGAAAAACGGAGCGTCCAATTCATCGCCCGTCGTTTGCCAGTCGCGGAATGCGTTGCGATTAATCGGCCCTAAGGTAACAAAAGAGATAGAGATGTCCGAATGGATTGACGCTTGCAGCACCGATGAAGTCGAAGAAGAAGATCTTATTAGATTCGATCATGGTGATCGAACATTCGCCATCTACCGTTCGCACAAGGACGAGTATTTTTGTACGGACGGGCTATGCACGCATGAACAAGTGCATCTGGAAGACGGGCTTGTCATGGATTACATAATCGAATGCCCGAAGCACAATGGCCGATTCGACTATAGGACCGGCGAGGCGAAAGGCGCGCCGGTATGCGTCGCTCTCAATACATACCCGGTCAAAGTTGCAGGCGGTCGAGTCTTGATCGAAATCTAGTGTTTGCCTTTCCGGGGCTTGCTCGCGGCTGATCGTCAACGGCGAGGTCGAACTGGTCGATGCGCAACCGTTCGACTCTTTCGGAGCAATTTGGGGCAAGAACCCCGAAATGCCGGCTTCGGAAGCGTGTTCAGAAAATTCCGCCGGAAAGCCAGCTTTGAATCCGTTTAAATCCTTCAGCCAAATCGGCTAGATGCAGCTGCCAAGGCGGCCGGTTGCAAGAGCGTTTCGGACAGGCGCTGGCGGAATTGGACATGTGCGATTCGACGGATTGTCGGCTCCGAGCCGCCGCAGTAACTCCGACGCACCGCAGTTTAAAGCTTGTGACGCGCGGCGCAGGCGAACGCGAAATCTTCGGGCCTTGGATAGCAGGGCGCGACGGGTTATTATTCTACTGCAAAGCAAGGAGCCCGGCATGTCAAAAAATACCTTCGGGCGGGTATTCCAAGTAACGACATGGGGCGAAAGTCACGGGCCCGGCCTCGGTGCAGTCGTGGACGGATGTCCTCCGGGAATAGCGCTGGAAAAGGAATTCCTCCAGCGCTGGCTCGACCGCCGCAAGCCGGGCCAATCAAGATTCACGACCCAGAGAAGAGAAAAAGACGAAGTCGAGATCCTGTCCGGCGTCTTCGATGGCAAGACTACGGGAACTCCTATACATCTGATGATTCGGAATACGGACCATCGATCGAAAGACTACTCGGAAATCCGAGACAAATTCCGTCCCGGGCATGCGGACATTACGTATTGGCAAAAATACGGTCTGCGCGATTATCGGGGAGGCGGCAGATCGTCCGCGCGCGAGACAGCGGCGCGCGTCGCCGCCGGCGGCGTGGCGCGAGCCGCGCTGGATTCGCTCGTTCCGCAATTCTCCATCAAAGGATATCTTGTTCAGGTCGGGCCTCATCGGGCCAATCGGCAGAAATTCGATCTGGGGCAGATTGAAAAAAACGCGTTTTGGTGCCCGGATGCCGAAGCGGCGATGCATTGGGCGGCTTTTCTGGATGAAACGCGCAAATCCGGCAATTCAGCCGGGGCCGTCGTCGAAGTCGTCGCGTCGGGAGCGCCGCCCGGATTGGGAGCGCCCGTATACGGCAAGCTAGACGCGGATCTGGCCGCCGCAATGATGTCGATAAATGCGGTCAAGGGGGTCGAAATCGGCGCGGGCATGGATGCTGCGTGCCTGTCCGGAACCGAGAATGCCGACGAAATTTCAATGGGACCGAATGGCCCGGTCTACGATTCGAACCGCGCCGGCGGAATTCTGGGCGGGATTTCGACCGGCCAGGACATCGTCGTGCGATTTGCCGTTAAGCCAACCTCCTCGATACTGACTCCAAGAAAAACGATCGATCTGGCGGGCGAAGAAACGGAAATCGTTACGAAGGGCCGGCACGACCCCTGCGTCGGAATCAGGGCGGTTCCCGTGGGGGAAGCGATGATGGCTTGCGTGCTATTGGATCATTTTTTGCTAGATCGCGGGCAAACCGATTCGAAACGAGGAAAAATCGGCTGATTCGATGCCGATCAGGGTTTCCGCGCGGGATCGCAGGTGGCTTGCGCGCGCCGGGGCGCCGCTAGCGTCCTAGGTGGGCGTGCCGCGAATGAAACCGGCGCCAGGTGCGCTTGGCGAATCCCGCCCGGACTGCGATATCCGAATCCTTCCTCCGAGCCAAATGCGGGACGGCTCCGGCGAAGGACGATTCCATAGAGATTCGCGGCTTGCGGAAATCGCGCGCCGAGACGGTCAGCCGCCGGCCATTCTCGGCAGCAGATAGATTTCGCTGTTTTCGTCGATGGGCTGAAACGACGGAGTATTGTGAATCACGCCGTCGATCGAAACCGCGATGCCCCGGTCGACCTGCGACTGCAGGGCGGGATATTCGGCGGCGAGCCGCTGAAGCAGCTCGCGCGCGTTTTTCGCCTCCAGCTCCACCGTCTCGACTCCGTCCAGAACGGACCGCGCGGAGCTCCAAAGATGGACCTTGACCATCTGACGTGCCGGCCTAGCCGCCGCTGACGGCTTCGAGCACGCGTGGCGGAGACATGGGAATCGTATCCATTCTCGTGCCGATCGCATGGGAAAGCGCGTTGCCGATAGCTCCCAGCGGAGGCACGATGGGCGTTTCGCCGACTCCGCGGACGCCGAAAGGATGCCCGGCGTTCGGAACTTCGACAATTTCCGTTTCTATCATGGGCACGTCGGAGCAAACCGGCATTCTGTAGTCGAGGAAGCCTGCATTCTGCAGTCTACCGTCCTCGCCGTAGATGTACTCCTCGTTGAGCGCCCAGCCGATGCCCTGGACGGCGCCGCCCTGGTACTGGCCCTCGACATAGCTGGGATGTATGGCCCGACCCGCGTCCTGAATCACGGTATACCGCACGATCTTGGTGAACCCGGTTTCGGGATCGATTTCGGCATCGGCGATATGGGTGCCGAAGCTCTGTCCGACTTTTCCGGCTTCGAACTCGCAGTGCCCGGCGATCGCCCCTCCGGTTTCGTGCGCCTTTTTTGCGATATCGGCCAGCGACATGGGCTCGAACTCGCCGGCGTTCGCGCCCGACGGGCGCGCGTGGCCGTCCTTCCAGTCGACCGCGTCCTCGGGGATTCCCCAGATTTTCGCCGCCCGCCCGCACATGACCTTGATGGCGTTCTCGGAGGCGTAGACGGTCGCCATGCCGGACGAATGCGTCGTTCGGCTTCCTTCGGTCGTAGCGCTGTAGGGAAGGAGCGACGTGTCGGCAATGACGCAGCGAACGTTTTCGTAAGGTATGCCCAGCGTTTCCGCCGCCATCAGGCACATGGATGCGCGGGATCCGCCGATGTCGGGCGTGCCGACCGTTACCATAGCCGTTCCGTCGAGCTCGATCTTGATCGATGCGCTCGTCGTGCCCCCGAAGTTGAACCAGAATCCGCAGGCTATGCCGCGCCCCTGATTGGGTCCGAGAGGCGAATTGTAGTGATCCGAGGCCTTTGCCGCCTCGAGCGTCTCCTTGAGGCCGATTCGTCGGAATTTCGGTCCGAAAGCGGCTGTCGACCCCTCTTCGGCTGCGTTTTTCAGCCGGAAGTCGACCGGATCGATTCCGATTCTCTCGGCGAGATCGTCAAGCCCGCTCTCGACGGCGAATGCGGCCATCGGCGCGCCGGGCGCGCGGTAGGCGGCGCTCTTCGGGCGGTTGACCACGACATCCCAGCCGATCGCCTTGACGTTTTCCAGATCGTAGCAGGCGAAGGCGCACATGGTGCCCAGATCGATCACGGAACCCGGAAAAGCGCCGCCCTGAAACCAGAGCTCCGCGAATCCCGCGGTTATCACGCCGTCCTTGTTCGCACCGATCTTAACGTCGACAACGCTGCTCGGCGTAGGCCCGGAAGCGCGGAATACCTCGTCCCGATCCATGACAAGCTTGACCGGCCGCCCGCACTTGCGAGACAGGGCGAGCGCAACGGGCTCGATGAAAACGGTCGTCTTTCCGCCGAAGCCGCCGCCGATCTCCGAAGCGGTGACCCGCAGCTTGGAAAGCTCCATTCCAAGCAAGGCGGCGCAGGCGCTGCGAACCATGAAATGCCCCTGCGTGCAGCACCAGATCTCGGCATGCCCGTCGCTGCGGTAGTCGGCGAGGCAGGCGTGCGGTTCGATATAGCCTTGGTGGGCGGCTTCCGTGCGAAATCTGCGTTCGAAAATGAAGTCCGCCTTTTCGAATCCCGCTTCGATATCGCCGTGTCCGATTTCCATTCGCCTAGCGATATTCGACGGCTTGTCCGGTTTCGGATCCATGTCCTGAGTGTACATGTCTTCGCGAATGACAGGAGCATCCGGCGCAATGGCCTTTTCGATATCGGTAACGTGCGGCAGGACCTCGTATTCGACATCGATAAGCTTGAGCGCCTTCCTGGCGATGCTTGCCGAGGTCGCGGCAACGGCGGCTACCGCATGGCCGTCGTAGAGCGCCTTGCCGCGCGCCATGACGTTTTCGAGGACGTGGTCCATATCGTCTTCGAGATCGTCCGCGCCTTCGCCCGGTTGCAGGTCGGTCGAAGTCAAAACCGCCTTGACGCCGTCCAGCGCCTCGGCTTTTCCGGTGTCGATGCTCAATATTCGGGCATGCGCGTGGGGCGAGCGCAGGATTTTCGCGAACAGCATGCCGGGCGCGTAAAGATCCGCTCCGAACTGCGCCTTGCCGGTTACTTTGTCGAGCCCGTCCGGGCGGACGGGGCGGGAGCCGACGTATTTGTACTCGGTCCCTGAAATGTCGTCGATTTTATTCATTTTAGCGCCTCATTTCTTCAGCAGTATCCATTACAGCCCTGACAATCTTGTCGTAGCCGGTGCAGCGGCACAGATTGCCGGCGAGCCAATAGCGAATTTCGGTTTCGTCGGGATCGGGGTTCTTATCCAGCAGCGCCTTCGCGGCGACCAGGAATCCCGGAGTGCAGATTCCGCACTGAAGCGCGGCGTGCTCGAGGAATTTCTGCTGCAGCGGATGGAGCTCGTCGCCGTCGGCGAGTCCCTCGATCGTTTCGATCGCGCGGCCGTCGGCCTCCGCGCCCAGTACCAGGCAGGAGCAGACCAGCCTGCCGTCGAGAACGACGCTGCACGCGCCGCAGTCGCCGGTGCCGCATCCCTCCTTGGAGCCGGTTAGGCCCAAGCGGTCGCGAAGCGAGTCCAATAGCGATTCGTCCGGCTCGCAAAGATATTCCACCGCGTCGCCGTTGACGGTGGCGTTGACATGAATCTTGCTCATTGTTCCCCTCTCGCGCGGCGATAGGCTCGAGCCGCGACTCTTTTCGCGAGAGCACCCGCGACCTTGATGCGAAAATCTATGGTTCCCCGCTTGTCGTTGATCGGACTGCAGGCCTCCATGGCGGCGGCGGCGCACTTCTCCAGCGCCTCGTCGTCCAGCTTCGTTCCGACCAGCGCCCGTCCCGCGTCTTCGACAAGCAGGGGCGTAGGCGCGACGGCGCCCAGCCCGACGCGCGCGGCGGTTATCCGACCGTCCGAATCCGTTTCCACGCTTACGCCGACGCCGACGACGGCAATGTCCATTTCCGTGCGCGGGATGAACCGCTCGTATGCATCGGAAGCGTTTTCCGGTCGTGCCGGCAAGTTCAGAGAAACGACGATTTCGCCGTTTTCGAGAACGCTTCGGCCCGGCGAAGTAACAAAGTCCTCGACGGCGACTTCCCGAGTGCCGCCGGTCCCCGCTACGGTGGCGACCGCGGCGGCGGCGATCAAAGCCGGAACGCTATCGGCTGCCGGAGAGGCGTTGCATAGGTTGCCAGCGGGCGTCGCTCGGCCCTGAATTTGAGTCGATCCGATCAAGTTGACGGATTCGACGACGCCGGGCCATGCGCTTGCCAGTTCGCCGTGCTCGGCCAATTGAGCGCCGCATACGGCTGCTCCGATCCTGAAGCCGCTGCCGTCGCAGCGTATCTCGGTGAGATCGCTGATTTTCTTGATGTCGACGATCAGGTCGGGCTCTGCCAGGCCGGTTTTCATCTGCACGAGCAGATCGGTTCCGCCAGCGAGAATCCTGGATAGACCCGGTTCCGCCGCCAACGCCGAAACTGCTTCACCGACACTTGCCGGCGCCAAATATCTCATCTTTCGCATTCCTCCTGTAGGTGGCGAGACACGTACTCCATTTAAGCTCTTCTTTTGCCTTTGGAAAGCTGTACCAATAGAATTCCCGCGGAAATCACGACGACCCCGCCTATATCGCCGACATCCAGCGATTCGCCAAGAAGCACGGCGGCTACCGCGACTCCGAAAAAGGGATTGAGAAAATGGAACGCGGAGGCGTGCGTCGCGCCTATCCGGTCGACAAGCCGAAACCAAATCCAGGTCGCGATCAGGCCCGGAACCAGAATCGAATAGGCGAACGCCGCAGCCAGCTTCCAAGACCACTCCACATCCCAAGTTTCGAGCATGGCGGCGGGAACGGCGAGGATTCCGCAGCCCACCAGCATCTGAATGCCCACGACCATGAGCAAATTTCCGCCCGATACCGCATTTCGCACGGTCAGAGTCGCGATGCTCAGACCTAGAACGCCCAGCGCGCATAAAACTACGCCCAGAATCTCGGCCGAGGCGTCAAGGCGACCCGAAACTACGAGGACGGCGCCCGCGAATCCCGCGATCAAGCCTAGAATCCCCATCGCTCCGATTCTCTCGCCGAAGACGGTTCGGTTCAAAAATGCGACGGTCAATGGCATCGTGGACGCGATGACCGCCGCCAGCGATGCCGTTATCCATTGCATCGCGACGAAATTCACGCCCAGATAGATCGCGTTTTGCGATATGCCGAATACGACCGTTGCGCGCCATTGATCGCGAGTTAGTCGAACTGTCTGGCCAAGGCAAAACGCGATCGAAATGCCGATCGCCCCCGAAATGGCGAAGCGAAGCGCGAGCGACATGAGCGGCGGGGCTTCAACCACAATGATTTTGGCCGAGCTGAATGCGCTGGACCAAATGAGAGCAAAGGCGATACCGCCCGCGAGGGCGCGATAATCCAGTGGTCCGCTAACGATTGGTGACTTGGGCAGTTTGGCAGCTAGCGAGTTGGCGGACTATTCCGAAGACCCGGCCGCGTTCGATTATCAGCTATTGACGGCATCCTTGAAGGATTTGGACACCCTGACCCTCACTGCGCGGTCCGCGGGTTTCTGCATGGTCTTGCCGGTTTGAGGGTTTCTGATCTGTCGCGCGTCGCGGTCCCGGCACTCGAATTTGCCTATGCCGGGAAGCAAGACCGCCTTTCCGGCGAGCACTTCGTCTCGAATCACAGCGCAGAGACCGTTCAATGCGCTTGCGGATTCTGCTGCCGACAGGCCTGATTCTTCCGCGATCTTCGCCACGAGTTCAGATTTTCTCAGCGTAACTAGTGCCATTCGGCTTCCTCCATAAAGTGAGCTAATTTCTGCCATTCGCGAGTTAAAGTGCAATTTTTAGAATTCAATTGCAATCCCTAGCGCGAATTTCCTTTCGCCCCGCCTCCGGCTCGGACTCAAAGGAAGGCAGTCTCGTCAAAACTCCTGAGTTTTCGCGAGTGCAGGAACTCAAGCGGCATCGCCCGCAGCGATTCCAGCGCCTTTACGCCGATCTTAAGATGCTTGCGAACCTGCTCGGCATAGAACTGGGTGGCCATTCCCGGCAGCTTGAGCTCTCCGTGGAGCGGCTTGTCCGACACGCAAAGCAGCGTTCCGTACGGAACGCGGAAGCGAAACCCGTTCGCGGCAATTGTCGCGGACTCCATGTCCAGCGCGATCGCTCGCGACTGGCTAAGACGCGTTATCGGCCCCGACGCGCTCCTGAGCTCCCAATTTCGATTGTCGATCGTCGCAACGGTTCCCGTTCGCATGATTCTCTTCAAATTATAGCCGGAGTATTCCGTCACCTCCTCGACGGCGCGTTCCAGAGCGATTTGGATTTCCGCGAGAGCGGGCACCGGAATCCAGACTGGCAAGTCCTTGTCCAGAACCTGATCTTCGCGCAGATACCCGTGCGCAAGGACATAGTCGCCAAGACTCTGGCCGTTTCGAAGCCCCGCGCAATGCCCGAGCATCAGCCAGGCCCGCGGGCGCAGCACGGCGATGTGGTCGGTCGCCGTCTTGGCGTTGGAAGGTCCCACTCCGATGTTGACGAGGGTTATCCCTTTGCCGTCCTCGCGGATGAGATGGTAGGCGGGCATTTGCGGCATCCTCGGAATCGCGGGAATGCCTTTCGAGGGATTTTCGAGCACGTGGTCGCCGGGAGTTGCGAGCGATCGGTATTCCGAACTTTCGTCGGCGATGGCATCGATTGCGTACTGGATGAACTCGTCTACGTAGAATTGGTAGTTGGTAAATAGGACAAATTGCTGAAAGTGCCTTTCGCTCGTAGCCGTATAGTGCCTGAGGCGGGCGAGGGAGTAGTCCACGCGCTGGGCCGTGAACGGAGCCAGCGGCTTCGCGCTTTCGCCGGCGGCAGACGGGTTTCCGTTGACAATGTCATCGTTGGTGCTGCCGAGGTCGGGTACGTCGAAAACGTCGCGCAGCGGGAATCCTATCACGCCTTCATCGGCGGATCCCGAGAATTTAGCTTCCGAATCGTCGCTGATCGCGAAGTGGATGGGCAGCGGCGTATCGGACTGCGCGACGGAGACCGGAACGCAGTGGTTTTCCATTAGCAGGCCGATCTGCTGCAGGAGGTATTCGTTGAATAGATCCGGCCTCGTGATGGTCGTCGCGTAGGTCCCGGGCTCGGATACATGGCCGAACGAAAGCCTGCTATCGACCTGCGCATAGGAGTTCGTCTCGATTCTGACTTCCGGATACCATGCGCGGTAGCGCTTTTCGCTTCCGCCGCGCGCGATCGCTTCTTTCAGCCCTGCGCGCAGGAAGCCGGTCGATTCCGCGTAGAGATCGTTGAGCCGCGCGACCGCTTCTTCGGCCGAATCGCAGAATACCGGTTCGCGGCGCGGCGGCGACTCGATAGGAAGGATGCGCGAAACCGGTAATTTCATTTTTCCTCGACGAATAGATCTACAAGCTCGAATCGCGTTGAATCGACAAGCCCCAAGTCGGTAATCCGCAATTCGGGAATGACCGCTAGGGCGAGCAGCGAATGCTGCATGAAGGCATTGTTGAGGCTGCACCCGCAGGCGGCCATGGCTTCCTTCATTCTTTCCGCATCCGCCGCGACTTCCGCCGCCGGGCGGTCGGACATGAGGCCGGCGTACGGCAGTCCGACCAGCGCCAGTTCCTCGCCGTCGCGCCAAACAGTCACGCCTCCGTCCGATTCGGCCAGGCGATTCCCGGCCAGCGCCATGTTCTCGAGATCGGTGCCGGCCACGATCATGTGATGGCTGTCATGCGCCACCGTGGATGCGATCGCCATCGCGCCGACGTAGCCGAATCCGCCGATGAATCCCTTTACGATCCTTCCCGATGCGCCGTGCCTGTCGACCAGAGCGAGATAGCAGATCCCGCGGCTCTCGTCGCACCGCACGTATCCGTCCTCAACGTCGAGCTTCTCGACGAGCGCTTTCGTCGGCGCCTGGTTCTCAATGATGCCGATAACCCGGGCGCTGACCGAATTCGCTCCGGCCGGAGCCGGAATTCGGAAATCTTCCGGTCCGAGCGGCCGGCCTATTTTGACTGACTTTCGAGCGCTTTCCGGCCACGCCAGGCGCGGGGCCTCGACAAGAAGCTCGCCGCGGTCCGCGAGTTTTCGGCCTCGCGCATAAACCTGGAGCACGGGCAGTTCGCCCAGGTCGGAGGTCAGCGCCGCGTCGGCCCTCCGACCCGGAGCTATCGAGCCGAGCTCGCGCTCCATCCCGAAATGCGTCGCGGTGTTGATCGTCGCCATTTGAATCGCGACCAGCGGGTCGCAGCCGCAGGAGATCGCATGCTTGACCACCCTGTTCATATGCCCTTCGTTTACGAGCGTTCCCGAATGGCAGTCGTCGGTGCAAAGGATGAAATTTCGCGAGTCGAGGCCGCGTTCGGTAACGGCGGTGATCTGGCTTTCGACATCGTACCACGCCGATCCCAGCCGCATCATCGCGCGCATTCCCCGGCGAGCCCTGGATACCGCGTCGATTTCGCGGGTGCCTTCGTGATCGTCCGCGGGCCCTGCGGCGAGATAGGCGTGGAAGGCCGGTCCCAGGTCCGGCGACGCGTAGTGGCCGCCGACGGTTTTTCCCGCCCTTTGCGCGGACGCTATTTCCGCGAGCAATTCGGGGCTGCCCGCGACGACGCCGCCGAAATTCATCATTTCGCCGAGTCCGGCGATGCCCGGCCACCGCATCGCTTCCTCGACATCGGCCGGCGTGATCCTTGCGCCGGGCGTCTCCAGCCCGGGGGCCGAGGGCACGCATGACGGCATCTGCACGAACATGTTGACGGGCTGGATCATGGCTTCGTCGTGCATCAACCGAACGCCGCTCAGGCCGAGCACGTTGGCGATTTCGTGAGGGTCGACGAACATGGTGGTCGTGCCGTGGGGAATTACGGCTTCCGCGAAGCGCGCGGGCGTCAGCATTCCGGATTCCACGTGCATATGCCCGTCGCAGAATCCCGGCAGCGCGTAAAGGCCGTCGCATTCGACAATGTCGGTGTCGTCGCCGATGCAATGCGACGCATCTGGCCCGCAATAGGCGAATCTGCCGGCGGCGATCGCCAAATCCGTAGCTGGAATGATTTCGCGGCTTTGGACGTTGACCCAGCGAACGTTTCGCAAGACCAGGCTGGCAGGCTTCCTTCCTGCGGCTACCGCGACGAGTTCGCCGGCGGCTTCCTGCCATGAAGGAATTTCAAAGTTTTTTTCCATGCCGGGAGTTCGCACGAATTAAAACCGCATGGCAAGTGCTTTCGCGTTTCCGCTACAGTCATTTTGCGCGCATTGCAAAAACGAATTCCAAATGCGGCTTGCGCCGCTATTGAAACGCAATGCCTCCGATTCCGAGCCGCGCGCTGGTCGCGATCGGAGCCCTCGGGCCGGGAAAGGTCCAGCTAATTCGCGCCAAGGGCGCGAATTCTCGCCGCTTCATCGGCTGGATATGGATCGCATTGATGGTCCAAGTCGCCGTTTCGGGACTGTCCATACGGGAAATCAGGACATTCGGAAGCTACAACCCGATTCATATACTATCCTTCGTCCCCCTGATATCGCTAGCCCTGGGGGGCTCGCCGTCCGCCGCCGAAGAATCGATGCTCGCAGGATGACCATGATAAGTCTGTTGTTCGCGTGGTTAATCGCGGCGGGCCTCTTTACGCTCTATCCGGGGCGCGCGATGCATCAAGTCTTCTTCGGCTGAATTCGGGCTCGGCGCGGACTTCTTCGCCGACCGGGCCGTTCGAGAAGCTTAGATTCTTTCGAACGCCAGCGCGATTCCCTGGCCGCCGCCGATGCACATCGTCGCCAGCGCTTTCCGGCCGCCGCTGCGGTGAAGCTCGTAGAGGGCCTTGAGAACGATGATCGCGCCGGTCGCCCCGATCGGGTGGCCGAGGGCGATAGCTCCCCCGTTCGGGTTTACCTTTTCCGGATCGAGCTCCAGAGACTTTGCGACGGCCAATGCCTGCGCGGCAAACGCCTCGTTCGATTCAACGATGTCGAAATCGCCGATGGCAAGCCCTGTTTTCTTCAGCAGCTTGCGCACCGCCGGAACCGGGCCCATGCCCATGGTTTCGGGCCTTACTCCCGCATGGGCGTAGCCGAGAATCCTCGCCTTGGGCTCGACCGAGGCCTTTGATGCCGAATCCTCGCGCGCCAGCACGATCGCCGCAGCGCCGTCGTTGATGCCCGATGCGTTTCCTGCCGTTACGGTGCCGCCCTTTTTGAAGACTGCGCGAAGGCTCGCCAGGGCGTCGGCGGATGTCGGCTTCGGATGCTCGTCCGTATCGAAGATTCTGGATTGGCGCCGAACCTTGACTTCGAACGGATGCACTTGTTCGCGAAACCGCCCCTGCTCGATAGCCGCTGCCGCGCGCTGCTGGCTCTCGAGCGCGAATTCGTCCTGTTCCTCGCGGCTGATTCCATGCTCCTCCGCAACGTTTTCGGCGGTTACCCCCATATGGCCCGTGCCGAATGGGCAGCTAAGCGCGCCCGTCATCATGTCCAGTACGCGTGCGTCGCCCATTTTTTGACCCCATCGGGCGGATTGAACGCTGTAGGGCGAGCGACTCATGCACTCCGAGCCTCCGGCAAGCCCGAACTCCGCGTCGCCGAGCTGGAGCGACTGAACCACCGAAACGATCGACTGGATGCCCGACCCGCAGAGCCGGTTGACGTTCATGGCGGGAACGCTGTCGGGAATGTCCGCATTCATAGCCGCGACTCTTGAAAGGTACATGTCGCGAGGCTCGGTGTTTATGACGTGCCCGAATGCGACGTGGCCGACCGTGCCGGGCTCGATTCCGGACCTGGCGACCGCCTCCCTTGCGACCGCGGCGGCGAGGTCGACGGGCGATGCGCCCGCGAGGCTTCCGCCGAATGTTCCGATAGCCGTTCTCGCGCCGTCGATGATTACTACGTCCGTCATTGCTCTGCTCCGCTAGGTTTGAAATTGTCCGGGTGCGCGGCGCGCACTTCCGGCAGCTTCTCCGCTTCATCCACCGCCCCGAGCAAGCGCTTGTGGGCAGAAATATCCACGCCCCAGCGCCTCGCGTTATACACCTGCGGCACGAGGCAGATATCCGCGATCGAAATCTCGTCCCCGCAGCAGTAGGCGCTTGCCTGGAAGCGCCCGAGCATGTCCTCCACCGCGCTCAGCCCCTTGGAAATGAAAGTTGTCATCCATGACTTGAATTCAATGGCTCCGCTTGAAGCTTCGGCCGCGTGCCGGGCGACCGTAAGGTTGCATACCGGGTGAATCTCCATGGCTATGGCATGAGCCACGGCGCGGGTCATCGCGCGATTGCTAGCGCTGCCCTGGAGGAAATTTCCGCGGCCCGTCTCATGAAGATACTCTATGATGGCCAGCGACTGCGTTAGAGTCGCGCCGTCGATTTCCAGCGCGGGAACGAGTCCCTGCGGGTTTCTGGATCTGTGCGCCGCCGATAGATGCTCGCCTTCGAGCAGGTTAACTTGAACGGATTCGTATTTCAGCCCCGCGAGGGCAAGCGCGATTCGCACCCTGTAGGATGCCGAGGAGCGCCAGTAGTCGTAGAGCACAATTGCCATAAATTTATTCCGTCGTTTGATCGCGCGGCCCGCGATTCGGCGAATGCCGCGTTGGCTGCGGTCGACGAAATTGCCTGCGGGCGCGAATCGAGCATAAGAAAATGTAGCGGGCATCGCCCGGCGCACTGTCGCGCGGTTCAATAAATGCCGAGGCGATTGGATTCAATATGCCCTTGGTATATTGCGGAAATTTATTGTTTCGGGACATGCCGCTCGAAGGCGAGGATTGTTTCCGAGAACCGCGGCAATAGGATCCAGTTTCACTTTCGGGGCGGCTCGCGGCGATCGCGGGTAGGCGCCCGGCGACATTCCAGGGGGGGCGAATGCAGATAAGCCGCAAAATTGCCGGAGCGAAGGAATCCGGAACTGCGAAATTGGCCCAGATCGCCCGGGACATGAAGAACTCAGGCAGGGAAGTCTACCCTCTCGCCACCGGCGAGCCCGACTTCGATACGCCGGAGTTCATAATCTCGGCGGCATACGAAGCGGCATTGGCCGGGCAGACTCGATATACGTCAGTGGAGGGAACGCCCGAATTGAGGGAGGCCGTCGCGGACAAGCTTCGAAGCGAAAACTCCGTTGAATACGACAAGAGCGAGATTATCGTCGGCACGGGCGCCAAGCAGCTGATCTTCAACGCCTTGATCGCGTCCGTCGACCCTGGCGACGAAGTCATTATTCCCGCCCCCTACTGGGTAAGCTATCCGGACATGGTCGCGATCGCGGACGGCATCCCCGTTATCGCGCAATGCGAAGCCGACGCGGGATTCAAGCTTGGCGCGGAAGCGCTGGAGGATGCCGTAACGGAAAGAACGAGGTGGATAATCCTGAATTCGCCTTGCAACCCGTCCGGCGCCGTATACGGCAGCGAAGAGCTGCTAGCGCTGGCGGAAGTTCTCCGCAGGCACCCGAAGGTCGCGATCATGTGCGACGACATCTACGAGAAGATCGTATTCGACGGCGCGAATTTCGCGACTATGGCGGAGGTCGCGCCGGACCTCTGGGGCCGGACTCTCACCGTCAACGGGCTTTCGAAATCCCATGCGATGACCGGCTGGCGCATCGGCTACGCCGCCGGGCCGAGGCCCTTGATTTCCGCAATGGCGAAACTGCAGGGCCAATCGACGACGAATCCTTCATCGGTCAGCCAGGCCGCCGCTCTCGCCGCGCTGCGCGGGGCCAAGGAATTTCTGGAAGAATGGCGGCTTAGGTATCAGGAAAGGCGCGATCTGGTGCGCGACCTGCTTTCGGCGGTTCCCGGGCTGGCCGTTCGCCAGCCCGAAGGCGCCTTCTATCATTTTGTAGGATGCGAAGGACTATACGGAAGGGCGACGCCATCCGGGTCCGAGCTTGCGAGCGACGCCGAAGTTAGCGAATTCTTGCTTGAAAG
Organism: Albidovulum sp. bin36; assembly: GCA_002238565.1. Lineage (GTDB taxonomy): Bacteria > Pseudomonadota > Alphaproteobacteria > Rhodobacterales > Rhodobacteraceae > JAPPFL01. Next base: position 5,654 of record MPMP01000031.1, on the reverse strand, counting down.
CGCGGGAGCCGCCGTCGTGCCCGGAAGCGAATTCGGAAGCCCCGGCTACTTCAGGCTTTGTTTCGCGCAGGCCGATGAAACTCTTCGAACCGCCTGCGAGAGAATCGGGGAAGCCGTAGCTTCGCTCGGCTGAATTGCGCGCTCGTTCGGCAGCGTCGCGGGCGCCGCCAGGCAGAGACGCCAATCGGCGACTCTATTTGCCGATTCGAAAAATAGCGAAGTTTTCGGACGAGCGAGCGGGTGCACGCCAAATTCTTGGGTTGGGCGGCGGCGACTCCGCCTTCCAGCAGCACTAGCAAGCGCGAGGTTGCCGGGAACGGGCCGTTCAATGGCATTTCCTTAACGATTCGCCATCATTTCCTTAAGGTCGCGCACTTGCAAATTGGCCTCTTAGACCCGTTTGGATCTACGTTAGTTCCTTTTTAGTTCCGGTTAATTTTTCCCGCTGCAGTCTCCGGCTCCACTTTCCGACGGGCTTTTCCCGGCCGGCCGTTTCGTCCGCCTCGACCGAGCTCGCCGTGAGGCTGGAGCCGGAAAGCGAATTGTACAAGCTATTGCGGCATGACTAAAATTATGGCCAATGGGCAGGCTGCGCCCGTGCAATGGCTGCGCTGAGCCTGCAGCCCGAAGCTATTCATATTGCTCCGCAGACAGGAGACCGAACTCGATCCGGCCCGGCGAGGGTTTCGCCAGGAAAATGACGCAGATCAGGCGTGAGTGTGGAACTGCGATAGGACGACTAAACTGAAGCCGTCGGTTCCCTGGTGCCCGACGTGGCGCGTATCGGCAAAGCCCTAGGTTAGTCGCATAGCGCAGACTTCGCACGACCGAACCTCATCCGGAGTTGCCGGTAGCGATACCTCATGCGAGTAGGCCAGTTGTCTTTCGGTTCGTCGGTGAATGGGTAACGGGGCCGTCCGACTTCGCCGAGTCCTAGTCTTAGGCGCGAGAACTCGCAGCTGGCTACACAGCGGCCCGGGTGTTCGAACGGCTCGGTCTCGGCTTCGACGAAGCGGTGCTCGAATGACCATCGGCCGGCGGTGGAGGTTCCATCGTGCCACCAGTCCTCGCCAATCGCGTAGCGTACGAGCATGCGGATCTGCTCCGCCGCCACCAGGTTGCAGAACGCGATGGTGTTCTGGCCCGGTTCGGGGCCGTCGGGGGCATCGTCGTTGATGTAGCGACCGTGACGCCGGATGCCCATCCTTTCATCGCGCGCATCGCCACTGGTGTACTGACCGCGGCAACGGAGGCATTGCATATCGGGGCCGGCCAGGTGGACGCGCCATTTGGCAGAGAGCAGACGGTCCCGCGATTCCACGAGGACCCCGCCGTCGATCAGGGGTAGGCAGTTTGCGTAGGCAACGTAATTGAGGACCTCGCGCGCCTCGGCATTGTCGACGCAGCACACGATGAGGTCCGCGTCGGCTGCGAGGCGGTACGCGCGCTCGGTGCGGACCGACAACGGGACCGGGCGAACGATCGGGCGGCGCGCGGTGGCAATTCTGCGAAGGTGGGCCGCGGCCAGAACCGCCTTGGGCAGTCCGAGGCTGTGTCGGTCGGCGTAGATAAGGCGATCGAGGTTCCTGTCCTCGACGAGGTCGGGGTCGATCACGGTGATCTGCTCGAAGCCGGTGCGCGCGAGGCATTCGAGAACGATCGAACCGACGCTGCCCGCTCCGACGACGCAGACGTGAGTGCGAGCCAGCCGTGCCTGCGAGTCGATGCCCCAACTGTCCACGGTGCGCACCAGGCTTGGACGGCGGGCATAGGGAGGATGCGCGTCCGGAGCCCAATCCGCCCTGGCGCGGCGCGGCCCGACCCGTCGAACGTTGGCGCAGTGCGCAGGGGCGATGCGGCCAAGTCCGGATTCTCGCCAGAAGCGAGCACTCCAAACGCCGTCGGAACCCATCGTCAGGCCGAGCAGCGGCAAGCCCGTCTCTCGAACGAAGGGCGCGACGATGTTGCGCTCGGTGTCGTTATCCATGCCGCTCAGGGCCTGCCAGCCGGGACTAGGATGACTGTGAAGGACAGCAACGCCTGCCTTCGCCTTGAGCGCGCGGTCTAGGACGCGGTTGAGGTATCCGCCGTGCACAGTGACGTTGCCGTGTAGATCGCGGTCGCCGTCTTCCGGCAGGACAATTTCGGCGAGGATCCCCGAATAGCGGTTGAATCCGTCGCCGCGGCGCCAGAGCGCAAGGCAAGCCTCTTCCTGCAGCCCACCGCTGCGGAGCCCGCTTAGGAGGTGATCCGCGAGCTGGCGGTGGAGCCCTTCGCGCAGTACGACGCAATAGTTCAACGCGCGCTCCAGATTCTGCGGATGTGCGTGTTCAGGTAGGTTTCCATGGTCTTGCCGTCGGGGGTATCGATCCGATCCCAGAAGTCGCTTGGTGGAGCGCTGATCGCCATCCAGTCGAGGCCGTCAGCGCACTGGAAGGTCTGGATGGCGCCCGGAGAGCGGGATCCCTTTACCAACTCCCCCAGGACGGGGTCGGGGGGCGAGAGGTAAAGCCAATGGGGCGCAACTTCGGGCCACTCGCCCTCGCACTGGTGCATCGCGAGGGCTAGGGTCACGGTGTCCCCCGCGCGGCTGCCGTCCTCGATTCGGTACGGGAAGCGGACGCCAGAAGCGCCGCCCTGCTGCTTGGGTGCCGCGAACGGGCTCGTGTCATAGCGCAGCTCGGCGAGTTCGGCAGCAATGCGCTCGGAGTTGTTGCTCATGCGAACGGCGCACCTTTCTCCGGAGCGGCCCGAAACACGTTGTACTTGTCGAGGGCGACCACTTGTCCAGAGACGAAGGTATCGTCGGAGTCCGGTACTCTAAGCACGTACCCGGTCTTGTCCGGGTCCTCGCCGATGGCCTTGCCGGCGAAGGCGATCTGCAACAGTACGGCGGCGTCTACGGCCTGCTGGTCGGCGAAGAAGGTCTCGCCGTTCACCTTGAATTCGAACTTGTCCATTTCGGTGTCCTCTGAGTTGCGCGTTGTTCGGCACCATTGCGCGGTCCATGCTCAGTACGATATGGTCCAGCAGTAGGCGTCAACATCGAGTTTACAATATAACGACACATGCATATATTGTCAACCACGGGTTAACGAAGGAGGAGGATCGGATGTTTGGACAACGACTCAGGCTCGCCCGGAAGAGGGCAGGTCTATCGATGCGGGAGCTCGCGGACGCGATGAGCCCGAAGGTAACCGCTCAGGCGATCAGCAAATACGAGGCGGGCAAAATGCTGCCCTCCTCGGCCGTGCTGGTCGGTCTCGGGAAGGTTCTCGAAGTCTCGTTGGACTTCCTGATGAGCGCGCAGGTTGAGGCGCTAGAAGCAGTTGAGTTCCGTAAGCATTCCCGCGCTTCGGCCCGTGATCGCGCAAAGGCCGAAGCGGTCGTGATGGACAATCTGGAGCGCTACCTGGCGATCGAGCAGATTCTCGACATCGAAACCAGCGTCGATTGGGTGGAGGGGCGCCGCTACGACAGCGTCGCGAGCGAATCCCAGATCGACGAGCGGGCCGATGATCTCCGCCGTATCTGGGATCTCGGCCTCGACCCGATCCCCAGCCTGTGCGAGTTGCTCGAAGACAAGGGAATCAAGGTGGTGGAGGTCGACCTCCCGGAAAGCATCAACGGGCTCTCGTGCCACGTTCTACGTGGCGGGGAGACCGTTGCCGAAGCCGTCGTCGTGTCCAGCCGGATCAATGTCGAGCGCAAGCGCTTCACGCTGGCACACGAGCTAGCGCACAGGATCATCCGGTCCACCGGCAATCCGGAGATTGACCTCGAACGGGCGATGAACCGCTTCGCCGGTGCGTTTCTGATTCCCGGCCAGAGCCTTCGGGACGAAGTCGGCGCCGATCGCCACAGGATCACCTATTACGAGATCGTCCGCCTGAAACAAATCTACGGCGTGTCGGCCACGGCCCTGCTGATGCGTCTCGGACAGGTGGGCGTACTGTCCCAAGGCTTTGTACAAAACGCCTTCGCGACCTTTGCCCGATCCTGGCGCAAGTCGGAGCCGGATCCGATTCAACCCGACCATGGGTTCGCGGCCTTCGAGAAGCCTCGTCGCTTCAAGCGGCTCGTCTCGCGAGCGGTGGGCGAGGAGTTGATTTCGCCCGTGCGCGCGGCCGCGCTGCTCGACCAGTCCCTCGAGTCCGTCGAGCGTCAGATCAGCGGTCCTACCATCCAGTGACCTGCGCCATCGTCAATGACGCCTCGTGCCTGATCGACCTCCGCAAAGGAAGTCTGCTGGGCGTAGTTTGCGATTTGCCTTATCGATTGGTGATCCCATTGCCCGTGCGGGCCTCCGAAGTGCTGGACCTTTCAGAGGCTGAATGGCAGGCGCTCGACGAGGCCGGCATGATCACGCACGACTTGACACCGGAGGAGGTCGGTCAGGCGCTCGCGGTGAAGGAGCGTCATGCGGGACTCTCCGCCAACGACTGCTTCTGTTTGGTCACTGCACGGACCTATCCCGGCGTCCTGCTCACGGGCGACGCTCTGATGCGCAGGGTTGCCGCGGCGAACGGGCTGCGGGTACACGGCGTGCTCAAGGTGGTCGACGAGCTTGAGGCCGCGGAGGTTTGCAGCAGATCGCATCTCATTCGGGCGCTCAAGGCGTGGCAGTCGGACGACACGGTGTTCCTGCCTCAACACGAAATCAGCACGCGCCTCGAATATCTGACGGAAGCCAGGCCTCGGCGGGGGGGGCGCCAGGGACACGGCCGACGGCCGGGCACTTGATTGGGGCGGGTATTCTGCTGATGAGCAGTGCCGGTGTTGCTGCGCTTGGCCCTTCGCGGTATCGAGCGCGAGGGCGTTATGTAGAACGGAGAAACACCCTTTGACTCCACTTTTTGACAAGAGCTGTAATCACGTCGCGTGGATGAGTAACGATGGTCGAAATATTTTCGACAGCGCGATGAACTGGATTGCCTATATCTCAGGCGGGCCTGCTTGGTCTGTGTCTTCAGGCAATTGGATGGGGAGTACGATTCTCTTTTGGTAAAACCTGCGCGATGGCGAGAAGGCGTGAATTTTTTAGGCCGCAATCGCGAGGTTTTCGACCGCGAAGTTGTTATTGGCGGCATCACCTCTTTTCTCCATCATTATCGCCCAGGCGGAAGCTAGGAAGCCTGACTTCTGCAAGGCCCGGAAGCCCGGGATCGCCTGCCCGGACTCAATGTGCCAGCACATGCCGCTGCGCTTCATGCGCGCGGCGACGAGGGTTTTGTTGGCGGCTTCGACCGCGCCGGAGTCGATCGCGAGCTTCTCGGCCCTGAGCTCGGAGTAGCGCATCCGGCTCCGGTTCTTCACGAAGTAGTTCAGAACCCTCCGGATATGAGCAACCACATTAAATGAAGCAATTGGCGGTTTCCGCGTTCACGGTATTTGGGGAACCCCGGCACGATTGCGCAGTCCGCGCGGCGCGCGCTCCGGACAACCGTTCACGGCAGCTTCGCCGCCCGGGACGGGCAAGGCGGGCAAATCCGACGCGAAGGGGAAGGAGAGCCGGCGCTGGCGGGACGGGCTCGACAAGGCCCTGGAGCTGGCCGCGGCCTGCCCCGACACCCGGGTCGTGGCGATCTGCGACCGGGAGGGGGACAACTGGGACCTGATGGAGAAGGCGCACGCGCGCGAAGCCGAGGCGCTGT
>MPMP01000030.1 GCA_002238565.1 Albidovulum sp. bin36 | reverse complement strand
ATCGCCGTGTCGACAACCTTGCCATGCGATAATTCAGCCATTCAATTTCCAGTCTTTGCACGAGGATTCGAATTCATACTCGTGGTCTGCAAGCAATAATCGGCGGTGTTGATTTCTCAAGGGACCTAGCCCGAAGGCTTTTCTAGCGGCACTATCGGAAAAAACCAAATTCCGGAAGTTTCACTCCGTATTCCCGTTCGAATTTTAGTCCATGGCATGGACTTAGGACGGCTATAGCGCTTCAATATGGACTTGCGGGCTAATTTGCCATCGAACCAAAAGACGAGTAGAAAAACCTTAACTAAATTTTCGCATCGCTTGCGCAAATTGCCTTGGGGAATTTGGGCGTGCGCGTTTGCGGCCAAGAAGGAATACATTGTGCAGGCTAAAAATAATTTCTTTTTCCGCGCGGCTTGGAAGGCAGGCGTCTTCAACTTCATTCCGATAATTTTTTTAGCTCTGGCATTGGCATCTTGCAGCAGCGGCGTAACTCGCCCCGGCCTGTCGGAAAACACGCTTGACGTTGAACAGGCTCGAAAGGAATTGGCTGCAACCGGGTCTGAATTGAATCCGACGCGAAATCTCGATTCCAACCAACAAGCCATGGAATTTTCTCGAGCATTCAATAAAGTTCGACCCGCTGCAATGCGAGTCTGCTACCGCCTGCGGGCGCAAAACTGCGATGCCGTGGAATCGCTTTATCCGGAAATCATTCAAGACGACTCGTTCAATGCGTATGCGGACATCAACAACAAAATAGGTATGCACTCCGGGCTATTGAAACGAGCCGGTTCGGACGAAGAGATCGCGTTCGTCCTTGCGCATGAGTACGGCCATATAATGGGGGCGCATCCTGCTACGAAAATGCAGAACGCCTCGGCCGGAGCGCTGTTCGGCACCCTAATAGGCTTGGTAGCGGATGCATCGCTGTGCGATTCAGCGGAATCGTGCGATTACGGAATGACCCAGACTTTAGGCCAGACCGGGTTGGCAATCGGTGCCGTAGCCTACTCCGAAGACCAGGAACTTGAGGCGGACTACTATGCCGGGCTGATTTTAGCGGATGCAGGAATCGATCTGGAGGCCGGAAGCGAATCTCTAACCAGAATTGCTCTGATGGCAAATGAAGGCGGCAGCAATGCTTCGGCCTTTAGCTCGATGCTTCGAACCCACCCCTTGGGCGATAGGAGATTAGCGCGCTGGACGGTTAATCGGCGCGCCATGGAATATGCAATCGCCAGAAATCTCGGCTCCGATGAACTTTATATTCAAGACGCCGCGCAACAAGCCTCAGATGGAGACGGACAGAGTCCGGTTGCTTGGGTCAATCCGAAAACCGGAAGCAGCGGCTCCGTACGAGCGGACGGAGAATGGACCACCGAAGCGAGGCGGGTTTGCAGGCGAACAATCTGGACGAACGACAATAGAACCTTGGAAGCTCGCTTGCGAAAGGGAATATTGAACGTCTGCAAATCTTAGCATAATTCATTTGATATCCGGGATTCAGGTGCATGCTCGAACCCGGAATTGGCCGATTGGATGGCGTATCGAATGAACGAATTTAACCGGGAGGAATTCTGTGACTGAAATCACGCAATACGGAGCCGCGACAAATATTCCGCTATCGCCCGCCTTGCGGGCAGGCAATCTGATTTTCGTTTCGGGCCAGGTTCCGGTCGACGACGACGGCGCCGTCGTCGAGGGCATTGAAGCTCAAACACGCCTTGTCTTGGAAAAGGTTAGGGATTTGCTGGCCGAGGCGGGCGGTTCAATGGATAGAGTCGTTAAGACGACCGTATTCCTTACGGATAAGGAAGATTTCGCGGCCATGAACAAGGTATATTCGGAATTCTTCCCCGGAACGCCTCCGACGCGCTCAACCATTCGCTGCGAACTCATGATCGACATTAAAGTCGAGATCGAGGCGATCGCCGCGCTTTGAACCTGCGGAACAAGGATCTGCTTGCAGCGTGCGAATCGGCGAAAAAATTCAGCGGGAATGCCCGTATCGTCGAGATATTGTTGTTTACGCCGGAATACTTTGATTTATTCCTTGTGCGTGAGAGGCTTGGCTTGATGCGCGGGGTGCGCTCGGCCCGGCCGGCAATCGAATGAATCCAGGGCAGAAATGAATACTGTTTCGTTTTCCCAAATGAAATTCGGCACGAAGCGGGACTACGAATTGCTTGCCGAAAAAGAGAAGCCGTACTTCGCGCTGACCGCCGACAGGATTCTTGGCGAACTCGAAAGGCACGGCGAGGACACGCTTTCCGGCTACAAGATCACAAGGCTCCAGCACGGGCTGCAGGCTGCAACTCGCGCGTGCCGGGACGGCGCCGACCTCGACTGGATCATCGGCGCGCTTCTGCACGACATCGGCGACGGGCTCGCTCCGCAGAACCACGACAGATTTTCCGCGGAGGTCATCCGCCCGTTCGTTCGGGAAGAAGTGACTTGGGTTGTCGAACACCACGGCATTTTTCAATTGCTTTATTTCGCCGACCACTACGGGTGGGACAAGAACGCTCGCGAAAAGTACCGCGACAACATTTATTTCGATTCATGCTCGGAATTTTGCGAGCGATGGGACCAATCCTCGTTCGATCCGGAATATCAAGAGGAAGAATTGGCGTACTTCGAAACCATGCTTCGCGAAGTATTCAGCCGCACGGCCTACAGCCCCGAAATTATTCAGAAAGGCGTTGTCAGGGGATTGCCGCCGCAACCGGATTAACGGCGCCGCGAGTTGAATTCTAGGATTGCTACCGGTCAGGCATCGCCGAACAGGGCATCTTTGACAAGCCGGTGGAAGTGGTGAAGCGCGTGTTCTCCCCGGCCGGTTCTCTGCGGTTCCGCGATAACGGGGCCTTGGCTGTAGCCTTTGGATTTAAGGCCTCTTTGAACGCTTTCGCACAGGGCGACATCTTCGGGCATGAGCGTGTTGGAAACATAGTCGTCCCTGCCTTGATCGCTTTCGCCCGACACCGAGTACGAAATCCCCGTGAACAATGTCGTGTCCCGCCCGGACGGCCGGATAGCCGAGATGTTGATTTCTTCGGGCCCGGGCATGACATTCAAGGTGGTATTCGGCCAAAGGAACCAGAACGCGGATTCGCAATGCTCTTTTGGATCGAACGCGTAAGCGGAGTTTTGGATTCTCAAATCGTCGCAAAGTTGACGCGCCCAAAGGCCGAACGTATCGTGCCTATAGTTGTCCATGCAATGAATTTCCGAGAATGCGGGATGGGCATGGTCGCAGTGGTAGCATTCGACGTAATTATCCACGACAACCTTCCAGCCGGCATTGATCTCGATCTGCCCTTCGCCGTACGTTCCCGTTGGCGCTACATTGCCGAGAAACGGAACTCTCTCGCGGACATCCTCTTCCAAATCTCCCGCAAGGCTGGAAAGTGAATCGGCATTCGGATCAAGATTTACAAACACGCAATCGAGAAACACTTCCGTTCGAACTTCCTTCAGCGAATAGTCTTCTCTGCGGAAATCGGCGCGGCCGCCTGAACGCGGGGCTCCGCGTAGTCTGCCGTTCGTTTCGAATGACCATGCATGGTACGGGCAAACTATGACGCTGGAAATGTTTCCGGTTCCGTCGGGCAGGAGTTCATGCGCGCGGTGCTGGCACACATTGTAGAATCCGCGCAGAATTCCGTCCTGTCCCTTGATCGCAAAAACGTTTTGATCGCAGATGCGAACGGTTGCGTAGTCGCCGGCTTCCTTGAAACAGCTCAGGTGGCCGACCAACTGCCATGACCTGTAGAATATGCGCTCCTTTTCGAGTTCATAAATCTCCGGGTCGGTGTATAGCTTCGATGGCAGAGTAAACGACTCTTCCGCGATTTCGGTAAGCGGTTTCCGGAATGACTGGAGAAGTTGCGAATCTACTCCAGCGGAATGTTCGTCCAGCATTTTCTCTCCTTCCGCGAATAAAGACTTCGAATCTCGCCGCCCGCCAAACAATGGAACTCTCGGTCACCTCACATTGCGGCGATACTAAAGATACAACCGAAATCCATTGCCGGAAACCCGTAATCGTCGCTTAAGCTGTCCTTGGCGCTAGCTTTCCGAGATGACTATTCGCTGCTCGTGATTCGGCCTCCAGTCGCAAGGTTAATCTTCGCTCAGCAATTTTCCTTGAATTTCGTGTCGAATTTATCAAAACGGATTTGAATGATTTTTCATGACCGGAACATGTCCAGCCAATCAGGCACTTCTGGAGGAACCCCAGACATTTGCAGCTTTTGTTGCGGCAAGCCGATAATCGCCTTGAATTTAGCCGGGTGCAGCTGATGCTTGTCGAAAGCAGGAATGCGGCGGCATCGGTTCCTGCGGAATCGATTGCGCATCGGAATCGCAAAGCTAGCCTTGCAACATTCATTGACCTTTTCTGCGGGATTGGCGGCTTTCACTATGCCGCCGAATCACTCGGGCTGCGGTGCGTGTTCGCCAGCGAAATCGATGAAAACGCATGCTTGCAATACGAGCATAATTTCGGGCATCGGCCTGAGGGCGACATTACAAAGATTGAGACCAGCCGGATTCCCGACCATGATATTTTGTTTGGCGGTTTTCCCTGCCAGCCCTTTTCAATAATCGGCAAGCAGGATGGCTTCGCCGACAGGCGGGGAACCCTCATTTATGAAATTGTCCGAATTCTAAAGGGGAAAAAACCTCATGCGTTCGTATTGGAGAATGTAAAGCAGATTGTTTCGAACAACGAGGGCGGAACCATGCGCGCCATTCTGTCCGCTCTTTCCGCCGCCGGCTATGATTGCGATATGAGAGTTCTAAATGCGCTGGACTACGGTCTGCCGCAGAAACGCGAACGCGCAATTATCGTAGGATTTCGTAAAGGCTTGGAAGCCCCTTTCAGTTGGCCGGAAAGAAAAAGGAATTACAAGCCGCTTGCCAAGATACTGGAAACCAACCCTGACCAACGACACTATGTAAGCGAATATATCCGCGAGAGGCGCAAAGCCAGTCATTCGTCCCCCGAAACGCCGTCGATCTGGCACGAGAACAAGGGCGGTAATGTCAGCAGCCACCCGTTTTCTTGCGCTCTGCGAGCAGGAGCCTCCTATAATTACTTGCTCGTGAACGGAGAACGACGGCTAACGCCGCGCGAACAGCTGCGCTTGCAGGGGTTCCCTGAGCGATTCGAAATTATTGGCAGCGATAGCCAGATCAGAAAGCAAACAGGCAACGCCGTTCCTGTACCGATGATTCGCGCCGTAATTAAAGAAGTACTTCGTGCAGCCGGGCAAAGCGCGTAGCGGCTTCAAGGAAACGAGCATAATTCTCTCGGAGATTCCCCCTATCCCGTTATTCAAAAAATCGGGGAACGCAATGTTCTTCGAAAAGCGGCGGGACAGGACAATATTTCCGACAACGAGTGTCCCTAATTTTTCCGAGGCAATCGGCAGGCAAGATCCGAATAGGCCATGGGGCGCGGCCGAGTTCATTTGGAACGGCTGCCGCCGGTCTGCCAAAACTGTCCAGAATCCCACGCCTAGTCCACATGCGAATTGGCTTTCGCGAGTTTCTCGCGTAGCTTCTGCCGGGCCGCTCGCGCCAGCGGTATGCGGTAACCGCCTCTCGGAGATGAAGTAATGCGGTCTGGACGGCTTCGCCGCCGCCGACCTAGCCGAAAGCGGCGGCCTGGGGCAGGATGGACGCAGCTCTTGGGCGAAACGCTCTTAGGACAGGGCTCTGACCGAGTCGGTTCGAATTTGCCCAGAATCCGAGGCTAATGCCGATGGCCGTAGGTGGTCGGGGCAGTTGGATCATGGGTTTGCTTGCGCAAAAATACATGAGACGACATAGCCAGCAGCGGATTCGTTGGGCCTGACCGGGGTTTCACTCGAGCCTTCACCTCCCGAATCCAGATTATATTCGGGCAGCCCGTTCCGGGGGAAGGATTCCGAGGATGTCGCGGAATTTCCCGTCGGATAAGCCTTACTCGCCGAGCCTGCGGATTTGCGCCCAAGACATGGGAAAGCTCTCGCCGATCACGCCGGAGATAATTCCGGTGGACGGTGCGGTTCCCGGTCAGCCCGTTGCCGACTTCGGCGATCTCCCGTTCTTCCTTCACAGGAAGATTGGAAAACGGGCAGGCAGCGGTCGGGTCGGAGAAATCACAAACAGGTCCGGTTCGCCGTCCGATAGGCCTTCAGATCATCACTGAGCCGAAGCCCGGGCTGCGGATTACTTTATAACTGCGGATCCAGAGGCGCAAAATCCTATGTCGCGTTATGTACCTTTGTACAGATATGGTAAACGTTCGGTCGAGCGGTGGCGATCCGTTTTCGTTGTCCGGCTGTCTATCCCGACTTCCGCCGATGCCCTGGACGCTGCCGTGAACGGTTGTCCGGAGCGCGCGCCGCGCGGACTGCGCAATCGTGCCGGGGTTCCCCAAATACCGTGAACGCGGGAACCGCCAATTGCTTTATTTAATGTGGTTGCTCATACCCTCGATGCGCTTCTCGGCGAACCGCCTGCGCCACTTGCCGACCGTGTGCTCGTGCACCCCGATCCGCCCGGCGACCTCCCTGCTTCGGAGCCCTTCGGCGCAGAAAAGGATGATTCTGCAGCGGTCCGACAGCGACCTCGGCACCTTGTGATTGCGGACATGCGCCTCGAGGAATTCGCGCTCCTCGTCGCTCAGAACCACTTCCACCGCATTGACTCTCATCGAATCCGCCTCCACGATGATGCCGTTCGACGATTTGATAGCAACGATCATTACAAGAGACTAGGAGAGGATTTGGCGTAGGGTGCCGAATTGACCGTGCTTCGGCGATTTGTCAAACTCGACACGAATGAACCGATACGAATTTGCGTTGGCGCTTGATGCAAGCCGCCGTCGTCGCGGAAAGCGCGCGCGGCACTTGGATTGTGACTGCACCGAGGCTGCACCAGGCGGGCACCAAGGTCGTCAAAATCGAGGAGGCCGGCGTCGCCGTCAGGACAAAATGGCTTGGTTCGGTCGTCACCGAATGCGAACAGCACGTGGCAAGAGGAGCATACCATGAGGTACTACATGACCGGCGCGACCGGTTTTTTGTCCGCCTATGTCGTTCGCGATCTGGTGAAAGAGGGGCATATGGTGGTGGTGACCGATATTGCCCCGCACCCGGAATTCGTGGCGGACATGGTCGGTGATGAAACACTCATGAGTCAGGTCTCTTTCGAGCGTCTCGACGTGACCGATCTGGGCGCGATGATCCTGTCGATGAAGCGGCACAAGCCCCAGCGGGTCATCCACATGGCAACGCTACTGGGTGCCGCCAGTGATGCCAACCCGGGCTTGGCCATCCGCGTGATTCAGGGTGGTACCTACAACATCATGGTCGCCTGCGTCGCGCTGGACGTCGAGAAACTCGTCTACGCCAGTTCGGCCAACGTAACCGGCCTGCCGCATCTCTTCGAAGGCAACGAGGTGCCGAACGACGCGTTTCTGACTTCGGCCGACTTCTACGGTGTTCAGAAGATCGGCACCGAGCACCTGTCGCGTTTGTTCAAGGACAAATACGGCCTCGATTCTACCGGCCTGCGCTACATGTCAATCTATGGCTATGGAAAGGCGTTCAATGCGGCCCGCGGCAGCCTGTCGCCCTTCCATACTGAACTGATCGACAACCCTGCATCGGGCAAGCCTGGCAAGGTGCCATACGGCGACGCGCTCTTGGACTGGCTCTATGTCGAGGACGGCGCCCGCGCCACGGTTCTGGCTGCCAATACGCCTGACACTCCGTCGCGGGGCCTGAACATCTGCGGCCAGCGTGCCACGGTAAACGAAGTCGCCGTAACTGTGCGGAAATTCCTGCCTGACGCGGAGCTTGAGGTCGCGCCAGGCGACTGGAATTTCCCGCCGTATCTCTACGATGCCAAGACGACGGAAAACGAGATCGGCTACACGCCGGAGTACTCGCTCGAGGTAGGTCTGCGCAAGAACATCAACATGCTGCGCGCACGCAACGGCCTGCCGGAAGTCTGAGCGCGGCGCCCATCGAATAGGTAGAACTCGGCGCTTTGGGGCCGCCCTCCCCAGCTTGTCGCCAAGACCTCGCAGGAAAATCTGCGGAAATCCCGCGTCGCGCCACATTCGCCGGAGACGCCTCATGACCCATGAGGCGAGCTGGGTCGACGTCAGAAAGCCCGAGTTTTCCTACCTGACTCAGGTGCTCGAATCGGACAAAGCGCCGGCTCAGTCACGACGGCAATCCTCTCTGGCCGTTGACCCATGCCTAGGCAGATGCGATTTCCCTCAGCGCGTTCGCCAAAACTGTCAGCGGTAAAATTACAGGGCAATTCAACCTAGCTTGGAATTTCCGCTTCAGCTCTTTGCCGAATGTTGTACAGTCAAATACGACGTAGTCGGGCGCGATTTCCACCAATTCGTCTAGAAACACGTTCAGTTCCTCATCTGAAGGCTCCGGACCGAAGGATTTGGTAGTGAGGTTGCCCGAGTATCCCCGCCATCTATTCACTACATCTTCCGGCAAATCATCAGGATGCGTTATGATCACGCCCTGACCCTTTGCATTTATTGCCGAAAGGAAGTTGCGCACCAGCCGCCGAATTTCCAGATACATGCCGTCAAATTCGTAACCTGACCAAGGCTCCGTGCAGAGAACTGTTGCGACCTGAGCGCCCTGTCTTTCGAAATGCCTGAGCGCCTTCGGAATTCCGGCGTGAACGTGTCGTCTCGAAAAGAAGACCATATTGCCACTCGGCGGTAAATTCGTGTGAAGAATGCTCTCGCCCGGGTTGCGATCCAGGGCTTCGAAATCCTCAAAGGTCAACTCTTCAAGCGCGCCGAACTGAATGATCTCGGCGCTATCGCCCAATGCCTCCTCCAGCGGGGCAACCATATCGGGGCGAGGGGACTTGCCGAGCGGGATGACTCCAATCTTCATTTTCCTAACTTCCTCCATGCTTTTGGTCGCGGGTTTGAGTTCTATCGGCGGTCCTTTGGGTGCGCGAGATCAACCCGTGTAGGCCGCCCGCACTGCGCAGGCTAGTGAAGTCAACGGAAGGTACGCAGGGATACCCAGCCGAACCTGAATCCGATCTCTGAGTTCAGGGCTGAACCCGAAACAATCCAGAACCGCGTAAGAGTAACCGACCTTTTCAAGCTCTCGCATGATCACCTCGTGCTCTTCGTCGCTGCGACCGTCAGCCAGATAAACGAAGTCCTGATCTTCCACATCTGTCCAGCGGTCGATAGTGGCCTGTTTCTGGCCTTCGACATGGTAGAAGACCACGCCCTTGCCGTTGTAGCCCATCCCCGTGACCATGTCGTGCATCACCGAAAACACCTCGATCCACTGGCCATCGAACGTATAGCAGACCGGCCATTTTTCGGAACAGCACACAGCCACCATATCCGCGCCCTTGGCAGCCGCAACTTTGAGGTTTTCCTGCATAAGGTCGAGGACATGCCGCTTGGCAAAGCTGACCCGCCTGCCACCGGCGGCGGGCAGTGCCGTGACCAGCATGTGATCGTCGGGGCGCTGATCAAGTTCAAGGATCTCCTCATGGCTCAGCCCGTCGAGACATCCATGCTGGATGACCTCGACCCCGTCACCGACGATTTCCTGGATAGGTTCTAGCCAGTCGTTTCGCGGTGTTTGGCCAAGTGGCATTATGCAAAGCGTGGGTTTCATCAGAACAGGTCCTTTCGGTCCCGGAATCCCGTGAGTCCGGATTGTGAGATTTCCGTTAGGGGCACTTATACCAATCCCAGAAAGTTTTCGCACATGAACATGGCCTTGATTTGCCGGCGCGGCATCGGGTGTGAGACGTGCCCATGACCGATGCCAGCCTGCGCCGTCGAACACCGCCGGCGCGTGACGACCGTCGGGAACCGCGGCGCTGATGTCCATGACCGCCGCGGCGTCATCCGGGCAGATCGCGCTGAACAGATAGCAATAGCCGCGGCGATGGTCCCTTGGCACCCGAGGCCTGCCTGCCACGCTACGCCCAGTCGCGGGCGAGCATGCCTTTCCGGCCAATGCGCGCCTCGTCTTCGTACCAGTTGTCGACGGATGCCGGATCCGCGCCTTCCGGCAGGGCGGGCATCGCCAGTTCGCTGAAATTCAGCCGGAAATCCTCCTGCGCCTGCGGATCCGCCTTGGGGTGAAGCGGACGCGGTGGCACCTTCCGGAACCCGAGCGCCCGGACCGGCTCTAATGTCATCGACCGTGTGGTCGGTGTTCGTGATCGCGATGCCTGCTTGCATGTCGTCCTCCATGTGAGCTTTCAACACCCGCAATGTGGAGCAGGATGGCATCGGCCGCACACAGTTTGTCGCATCGCACCACGACATGATGTCCCTTCTTTGTTCATAGGCCATTGCTTTCTTGAATTGGTATTAGAGGCCACCTTGTTCCCCGCCATCCATCGGAATGGTCGCGCCGGTGATGAAGCTCGACATGTCGCTTGCAAGGAAGGCGACGACCTCGCCGAATTCGCGGGGCTCGCCGACGCGTTTGAGGGCCACGGGTTCGGCAAGCCTTGCGCGGGCTTCGTCTTCGGTGATGCCGTAGAAAGCGGAATCGCGTTCTACCCTGCGGTCCTGCAAGTCCGTCCGAATAGGGCCGGCGGCAATCGCATTGCATCGGATATTCTCGGGCCCGTGCTCGATCGCGATCACCTTGGTCGCATTGGTAATTGCAAGCTTGGTCGAGCCGTAAATCGCCGCCCCCTCATGCGCATTGAACGCCCAGACAGTTGAGTTGTTGATGATTGAACCGCCGCCCCGTTCGCGCATCGAGGGGATCACCGCCTTGGCCAACAGGACAGGGCCGGTGACGTGAACGGCGAATTGAAGGTCCCAGTTCTCCTTCTCGGTTTCAATGACCGGGCCATATCCGATCGTGACGCCGGCGTTGTTGAACAGGATGTCCACGCCTCCAAAGGACTCGATCGCGAAGGCGGCACAGGCCTCAATGTCGTCTTCGCTCGACACGTCCAGACTGCACCAGGCGGCCTCCGCGCCGCCGGCTTGCAGCTCCTCGACCCGTTTTTCCAGTTCGGGCTTTTCACCTTCGGCCAGATCGTCCTGTTTCAGATCGGACAGAACAATCGAGGCGCCGTATTCGGAAAGCACCTTGGCGGCGTTGAAGCCAATTCCGCGGGCAGCCGCGGCGCCGGTAATTATGGCGACCTTGCCTTTCAGGTTTGGCATGTCTGCAGTTTCCCGTCTTCACCGAAGTCATAAAGCCAATCGATGGGGCCACGCTCTTGCGCCATTCGCGCGCGGAGCCCTTTTGTCGCAGCTTCATCGAAACCGGAACCGTCGGCACTCAGCACCACGCCATAGTCCGCGTGTGCAGAGCTTTTGGAGATCTTCCGGTCTAACACGTCATCGACGACGATTCGCGGGTCGCGTTCGAGCGGGTCGCCGTAACCGCCACCGCCGCCGGTTTCGCGCACGAATATATCCCCGGTCTGGAGATCGATGACTTCCTTTGAGTGCAGGTGCTCTACCGTTCCGTCCACCCGTTCGATGTATGCGCGCCAGCGGGCGCCGGGTTTGCCGCCATAGATGCCCCAAGGGCTGGACAGCGATCGGTCATGACGGTGACAACAGCGCACCGGGCCTTTCAGGATCTCAAAGGAGCGCCGGATGCCAAGTCCGCCTCGGTATTTTCCCGGACCGCCGGAATCCATGCGCAGCTCATGGTCGCGAACCCGGACCGGATAGCGGGTTTCCCAAGCCTCTGTAGGCGTGGTTTGCACGTTCGTGAAGCCATGTTCCATATGGTCGAGGCCGTCGCAATCCGACCGTGCCCCGGTGCCGCCGGTCGTTAGGTCGGACGATCCGTAGATGTCGCCCGCATCATCCTTGCCGCTGAATGATGTCACCATGTTGCCGCCGGACGGGCTGGACACAGCTTCGTCCGGGCTTACGGCTTGAATGAGCGCGCCTTGCACGACATCGTAAGCGCGTTGTGCGATTTGACCGCGCAACGCCATGGGCGCGGGGCGCAGCGGGTTGAACAGGCTGCCTTCCGGGGCTCTGACGGTGATCGGCTTCACTGCGCCCTCGTTGAGTGGCAGGTTCGGGTCCGCCATGCCCCTGATCGTGGTATGCGCACCCGACTCGACGCCCGCCAAGTTCACGTTGATCGGTGCGGGCTGCTGGGGCGCGGTACCGGAGAAATCGACATTGATATCGCTGCCTTTGACCTCCACCCGGCATTTGATCGGCAGGCGCGGCAGATTGCGGGATTTGTTGTCGACCCAATCCGCGAACTCGTAAACACCATCCTTGAGCTTGGACAGTTCGGCACGCATCCGCGTCTCGGCCTGATCAAACAGGATATCGATCGCGGTATCAATCGTATCGAAGCCCATGGTCTCCGCCATTTCCTGGAAGCCTCGGACGCCGACGATGCACGCGGCGAGCTGCGCTTCGAGATCGCCTAGAACGGTGTCGGGGATGCGGACGTTGTAACGCACGAAGTCAAAGCTGGTCTTGACCGGCTTGCCTTCCTTCATCCACGGAACCGGCGGGATGATCAGGCCCTCCTGAAACAGCTCGGTCGTGTTGGCCGACATCGAGCCGGGTTCCTGGCCGCCCACGTCCTCGTGATGCGAAAGAGCGCCAGCAAATGCGACAGGCAGATCACGGTCTTCTACGAAAACCGGTGCAGCCATCAGAATGTCGGGCAAATGGCCGCCGCCCTGATAGGGGTCGTTAAGGATGAACGTGTCGCCCGGCTTCATGTCCTCCAGAGGGAATTCCTGGGTGATGATTCCGATCCCAGGTCGCATGGTCGTCAAATGGATCGGGCAGGCGCGGGCTTGGGTGATCGTTTCGCCGTTCGGCTTGAAAATTCCGCAGGAACAGTCTTCGCCTTCCTTTACGATTACGGCAACCGCCGACCGCAGCAGCGTATACTGCATCGCGTTTGCAATGGATTCCAACCGGTTGCGGATAACCTCTATGGTGATCGGATCGACGTTTCGTTTGAGCATGATGCTCGCCTTTCGACTTCAGCTCCGGATGATCATGTTGCCGGCGGCGTCTATCGCCGCCTCCTGCCCCTTGCCGATCACCACGGTCGTGTCCGGTTGATCGAAGATCGCAGGGCCTTCGATCCGAAATCCGACGGGAAGATCCATCCGCCGATATCTCGGTGTAGCGACTTCGCCCAAATCGGGGAATGATGCCCTGCATATGCCGGTCGGTTTGATGTCAGCCGCTTCCGCGGGAAGTGCGCCCGACACGGCATCGAATGGCAGAGGGTCCGCCGGTTGATAGCTGACCAGCCGCAAGTTTACGAGTTCAACGGTACGTTCACGGTTGAAATGCCCGAAGACGTCGTTGTGAACGCGGTGGAAGGCTTCAACGGCATCAGCGCGCCCTTGCTCGTCAAACACAGCCCCGAGCGGCACTTCAAGCTCGTAGCCCTGACCCTCATAGCGCATCTCCGCCGTTCGACGATGCAAGACCTTTACGCCATTCAAACCTTCGCTTGCGAGCGTCTCTTCACCCTGTGCCTCGAGTTTCCGGAACTCTTGCTCTACCAGGTCGCAATCCGCCTCGGCCGTGTCACGGATGAAAAAAGTGCGTACGCCGTCGGTTTCGAAGTCCGCGACCAACATGCCGAAGGCGGAGAGAGTGCCCGGCGAGCGAGGCACCAGGACCTCCTTGATTCCGATATCCTTCGCCACAGCGGGCGCAAAGGCACCGCCCCCGCCGCCGAAAGACACCATCGTCAGGTCGCGCGGGTCGATGCCGCGCTTGATGGTGACGAGCTTGATGGCTTCGGCCATCTGGCTGACAAGTATGCGGTAGACGCCCACCGCCGCCTCGACAGCGCTCATGCCAAGTCTGTCGCCAAGCTCCGTCAGCACCTTTTCGGCCAGGTCGGGGCGCAAGTTAACGGTCCCGTCGGCGAAGTACACCGGGTTGAGGTATCCAAGGACCATGATTGCGTCCGAAGAGGTCGGCTTGTCACCGCCCCAGTCGTAACAGGCGGGACCGGGATAGGAGCCCGCGCTCTCCGGTCCGACATGCAGGCCGCCGCCCTCGTCGATCCAGGCTATCGAGCCGCCGCCGGACCCGACTGTTTCTATGTCGACCATTGGTACTCGTAGCGGATACATCCCGATCCGGCTTTCGCGAGTGATTTGCGCCTTGCCATCCCGAATGAGACAGACGTCGGTCGATGTGCCGCCAACGTCAATGCCCACCAGTTCGCTGCGCCCTGCCATCTCGCCTACATAGCGGGTGGCGATCACCCCTGCGGCCGGGCCGGAGAGGAACATGGACACCGGCTTTGCCACCGTCATGTCCGCCGAAGCGATGCCGCCGCTCGACTGCATCAGGTGCAACCTCGCGCCCTTTCCCTCGTGCGCCAACCCGCCTTCGAGCTGTTTGACGTAGTGTTCAACCTTGGGGCGCACATAGGCGTCAAATGCTGTGGCGCAAACACGCTCGTATTCGCGGAAGGTGGGATTGACGCGGGAGGAGAGCGAAACCTTGAGGTTTGGAAAAGCCTCGGCCAGAATCTCGGCCGCTCGTTCTTCGTGGCGGTTGTTGCTGAAGGAGTTCAGGAAGCATATCGCCAGCGCTTCGATTCTGAACGCGTCCACCAATCGGCGGACTTCCTCGACCACCTGGGCCTCATCCAGAGGATTGACAATGTTGCCCTTGCCGTCGATCCGTTCCCGGATGCCTACGCGGAAGCGCCCGCGCGCCAGAAATCCAGGGGTCTCGGGCCCCGCGCGCATATCATATAGATTGCTACGCTTCATCCGGCCCATCTCCAACGCGTCCCGATGGCCTTCGGTTGTCAAGAGCCCCAAGCGCGCGCCCTTGCGTTCATGCAATGCGTTGGTGGCAATTGTCGTGCCGTGGATGTGAACGATTTCGACATCGTCGTGTTGCGGATCGACGCCGGTCATTTCCAGTATCATTTTTACCCCGCCGATCACGCCTTCCAACACATCAGGCGACGACGGCGCCTTGGCATAGTACATCCTCTCGTTGATGAAGCCGGCGATGTCGGTGAAAGTTCCGCCGATATCGATGCCAATTCGGTGCATGTGAACCTCGTGAACAACCGGCCGTCGTAGGAAGTGTGGCCGAAACCGCCAAGGCCCGGAAGGACGCGCCGTAGTCTTGGTTTGGTCGATCTTTGCCGAGCGGGAACGCAAGGTCGAATTTCGAATTGAGGCCAGCCTAAAAGATTAACTGATACAGTGTGTCAATAGACTGAAATACAAATGCTTTTCCGACAGAATGATGTGGACGCGGGAAAATTCGGGCAACCGGCAGAGGTTGGGCGGAGGTTCCGCGAAGCGCGGTACAAGGCCGGGGGAGAAGCGCGGGATGCGCAATCATCATTCGGTCGAACCGGAGCGATTCGGGGCCTACGAAAGGTGAACCCGCGCTTCTTCGTGTTCCAGAATGTTGTCGCAGGTCGCCCTCAGGTCTTCGAGGAACAACTGTGCGATCGCACCAAGCGGACGGTTCTTCAGATAGACGGCTTCGGCAGTTGTCACGATCTGCGGGCGGAACGTGCGAAACACCAGTTCGGGATACCGATGCGCGGATAGGAGCAGGTAGGATTCAACAAGTGCGATCCCCTGATTGAGGGCCACCAAATCGCGCGAGGTGTAATGATAGCGCACTTCCACTGCCAATTCGAGGTCGATGTTGGCCTGTTTGAACGCGTTTCTGATGACGGCGCCGATCGGGTCCGCGGGACTGACCGAAATGAAAGGCTGATCCGCAAGGTCCGTCGGTTCGATCACCCTCTTTGTCGCCAAGGGGTGATCCTTTGGCAGGACGCAGACCATGCTGACATCGCCCAGCTTGACACGCTGAAACAATGGATGTTCATCGGGCACGTAATGGACTCCCAGATCGGCCCTGCCAGTTTCGACACTGTTGGAGACATAGTCTAGCGAGCCAAGCTCGAGGCTAACCTTGACTTCGGGACGGGGCTTTCGAAATCTGGCGATCGCCAAGGGCAGCACCGCGTTTCCGAGGGCCGGCGTGCAAACCAGTCTCAGCTCTCCAATCAGATTGCCCTTGATCTGTTCGACTACGAAATTTGTCGAATCGAATGCCTCGAAGACCCGTTTCGCCCTTTCATACAGGAGATTCGCCTCTTGCGTCGGCACAAGGCGCCCGCGGAGCCTGTGGAACAGCTTGAACTTCAGCTGATCTTCCATGTGAAGGATCATCTGGCTAACGGCCGGCTGCGACACGTTCAGCATGTTCGCCGCGCCGACGGTCGTGCCCGTCGACATGACCGCACCAAAGATTTCAAGTTGCCGTAGGTTCACCGCGCAATTCCCCAGCATTTCACTCCGCCGCGAATGCGGCGGCGGATGTCCCAAGCGTTCGCCGCCATTTGTCGAACGGCTTTCGGACCCGTACGCCCGTCAGCATAGCCTACGATCTATAACCATGAAAAGAAATAGTGGCATGTATAAGTTGAACTGAGAGGTCGGATGCCATTTTTTTTAAGCATTTTGCGAGCGGTCGCCCTACACTGCCATCGTGCCGTCGAATGCGTTCGCCCGGTTCGGCGAAATGCAGTGGCAGGCAAACACCAAGGGGCCTTCGGGCGTTTCAAAGCGAATTCTAGCAGGATCGCTCAACTCCAATCGGCGGTCCCGCAACAGGAGAAAGATCATGAAACTCATGGCTCTTGAGCATACCAGAAGGGCATCGCTGGGAGCGTTCGTCAGCGTCGCATTGGCCGCTTTCGGCGCATCGGTTCCGGCTCATGCCGCCGACTACAACCTGCGCATGCAGGCCAATACGGGTCCGGGGCTGACACCGTACATAGCACTCGAGGAATTTGTCGAGAACGTCAAGGCAATGTCGGATGGCAGGATCGAAATCCAGCTTTTCCCGGTCAGCGCTCTTTTCCCGCCGAATGAGGGCCTGGAAGCTGTCGCAACCGGCATCGTAGAACTCGGCCTGACCACGGGCGGCTACTTTGCCGGTCAGATGGGACCGATCGCCACGATGGAGTCCGGACTTCCCGGCGCCGAAGCCAATGCCTGGGAGCGCAACGCCTTCTTCTACGAGAAGGGGTTCATCAACATCGTGCGCGACGCCTACAGTGAGCACGGCGTACATTATCTCGCGCCAAACCTTGGCTCGCCTTGGGAGATCGTGTCGAAGGTTCCGCTGAGTTCGGCGGCGGATTTCCAAGGAAAGAAGATCCGCGGTTTCGGAATCGAAGCCGAGTGGTTCCAGTCACTTGGCGCGGAGCCTGTGAATATCGGTGGCGCGGAGATTTATACCGCGTTGGCGACTGGCGTCGTGGACGCGGTGCGCTGGGGCGACGAATCTCAGAACCTTGCGCAGGGACTTCACGAGGTCGGGAAGTATTATATCAAGCCTGCGCCCATGCCCGCCCCGAACAACCATATCTTGGTGAATCAGGCGACTTGGGATTCGATGTCGCCCGATCTTCAGGCGATCCTCGAAGGCGCGGCCAAGCTTGCCTCGATGAAGTACCTGACCCTGACCGCCATGTCGCGCGGTCCGGCGCGTGCCGAGCTGGAGGCTGCCGGCATGGAGTTTATGACGATCCCGGCTGACGAGTGGCTTGCCATGCAGCAGAAGGTTCGCGCAATCTGGGCAATGTATGGCGAACAGGACGAACGGGCCGCGGAGGCCGTGGAGCTTCTGCAGGATTTCCTGGCCGAACTCGGTCGCTGACGCACGCTTGAGCTCCGGCGATCATGTCGCCGGAGCCTTTCAGTTTCGACGAACATCGGACCCGTTGGTCCTGCGCCCGTTCGCAAGAAGTGCGTTCTTGTGCTAAGCTTCGATGAACGCGGAGAATTCGAGAACAGGGCCAATGTTGAAGCTGGCAGCGATAATTGACGCCATCAACGCCAAGATCGGCACCGCTGCCGCTTACCTGGTCTACGTGGTCATGGGCATCATCGGATACGAAGTGGTGATGCGCACGTTCTTCAACAAGCCGACAACCTGGGTGCATGACCTCAGCGGGTGGCTTTTGGTTTTCTACATTTTCCTGGGCGGCGCTTGGGCGCTGCAAAAGGGATACTTCGTGCGGGTTGACGTCGCGTACATGCACTTTCCCGCGCGGGTTCAGGCTGCGATCGAGCTGTTTGCGGGCACAGCCCTGATGGCGCTTTTTTCATGGATCATGATTACCAAGGGGTTCGAGTTTGGGATGCGGTCGTACAATTTAGGAGAGACCTCGGCGAATGGGTCCTGGGAGGGACGGGTTTGGCCGGCGAAGCTGGTCATGCCTATCGGGATGATCCTCTTGTCGCTTGCCTGGGCGGCCCGCGCCATTCGCGCGGCGGCCCGACTGATCGATCCCGCATCCGTAGAATCCGAAGAAGAATCCGGGGCTGCGGGCTGATGGGTCCGATCGAATTCTCCTTGATCTTCTTTGGATCCATGTTCCTGTTCCTGGGGATCGGCGTCCCGATCGCCGTGGCTCTGGGCGGGCTCAGTGTTGCGCTGGTCTGGATCTTCTGGGGACCAAACGCACTGAATATGCTGGTCCTGAAGTCCTATGGGATGGCTTCGGCATTCGAATTGCTGGCCGTTCCGCTCTTCGTGTTCATGGCAAGCATGCTCGAGCGATCCAAGATCGCCGACGATCTCTACCAGACCATGAGCAAGTTTGCCGGTTCACGTCCGGGAGGTCTTGCGGCGGGCACAGTGCTGATCTGCATGATCTTTGCCGCCATGGCGGGAATTTCGGGCGCCGCGACAGTATCGATGGGCATTCTGGCGCTGCCAGCGATGCTATCGCGGGGCTACAACTCCAAACTGGCACTCGGGTCCATCGCTGCCGGCGGTTCGCTTGGTATCCTGATTCCGCCGTCGGTCACGATGATCATCTACGGTGTCATCGCGCAGGTTTCCGTCGGCAGGCTCTATGCCGGGGGTGTCGGGCCAGGACTGCTGCTGGTGGTCTTGTTCCTGATTTACATCATTGTTCGCGCGCGGCTGAACCCCGAGATCGCGCCGGGGCTGCCCGAGGAAGAGCTGGCTTCATGGCCTGAAAAAATTCGCTCGCTTACGGGCTTGATATTCCCCATCGGATTGGTGTTCGCCGTTCTCGGCTCCATCCTGACGGGCTTTGCCAGCGTGTCGGAGGCGGCCGCCGTGGGTGCCATCGGATCCATGCTGACGGCGATGTTCAAACGCGGATTGAACTTCCGAATGTTCCACGAGGCCGCGGTCAACACATTGATGGTCTCGTCCCTGATTTTCTGGATCGTTATCGGGGCAGCCGCATTTGCCACGCTCTACACGGCAATGGGTGCGGCCAACCTGATCCAGGGCATGGTGCTTGGTCTTGAGATCGACCGCTATTTGATCCTGGCGGTCATGATGGGGATCCTGCTTGTTATGGGGATGGTGATTGAAACCACTGGCATAATCATGATTGCGGTGCCGGTCATGACGCCGATCATATTGCAGCTCGGCTTCGACCCGATCTGGTTCGGCGTACTCTTCATTATCATGATGGAGATCGGCTTTTTGACACCGCCTTTCGGTTACAATCTGTTCTATCTGAAAGGGGTTGCGCCGAAGAGTATCAAACTGAGCGAAATCTACACGTCGATAATTCCCTTCGTCCTGCTGATGATCCTTGGACTTGCTCTCTGCACCGCCTTCCCCGGCATCATCAAATGGTTGCCTGACGCGGTATTTGGCTAGCGAGGAGGCGCTGAACCGAAATGTTCATCTGCAAGACAACCTATCAGCTGAAGCCTGAATAAGGCCGCCGGGACATGCGCGACGCCTTGGGGCGCGCAGTTGAGGATACCGAAGGCATGCGCTCGGTCAGTCCGATCATGCCCAAAGTCGAGGGCAAGTACGAGGTGATCTCCTGTCCATTGCGACGAGGCCAGCGCACGGGCCGCGACCCCGAAAGTGCGGGAGGAATGGAACAGATTCTCCCACATGCTCGTCGAAGTCCCCCAGATCGCACTGTATGGCACGACGTTGAAGGAGCTCTTGTAGCAAGTGCCCAAGCGATCGGGAGCGGGGCGAATGATTGGCGGTAGCGGAGCCAGCCGCTGGCAAAGCCCCGATTGGCCGTCGGCCACCCCGTATCTGCTGCTGATGGTACCGCCCTTGCTTTGGGCTGGAAACGCCGTGCTCGGACGGCACGTCGTCACGGAAATTCCGCCCATGCAGCTGTCGTTTCTTAGATGGCTGATATCTCTGGCGGTGCTGCTGCCATTCACGTTCCGGCCGTTGCTACGGTCCGGTCCGGTCCTGCGCGCAAGGTGGCGAAGCATAACTTTGCTGTCGTTTCTGGGCGTGTTCTGCTTCGGGACTCTCTTATATGTCGGGCTGCAGACAACGACGGCGATCAATGCCGGGCTCTGGCAAACACTGGTCCCGGCAACGATACTCGTCCTGTCCCGGCTGTGCCTGGGACTCAGACTGCGGCCGCTCCAGATCCTTGCCGTTGCCTTGTCGGCGTTGGGGGTGCTGCTCGTCCTGTCTCAAGGGCAGTTGAACGTCCTGATGCGGCTCGACATGTTGCCCGGCGATCTTTGGATCCTGGCCGGCGTTCTGTGCTGGGCGTCGTTTACAACTCTGTTGATGCGAGACCCGATACCTCTCAACCCGATGGCGTCGCTTGCGGTGCAGATCGCATTCGCGCTCCCGATGCTTTTCCTGCTGGCCGTCGTCGAAGCCTATGTTTCCAGTCCGGTCCAGTTGAGCTGGGTGCATCTTGGCTATTTGATTTTTCTCGGGCCGGTCGCCGGCGCGCTCGCTGTCTCGCTCTGGATACAGGGAGTGGCTGCCGCAGGTCCGCCCGTGGCCGGCGTCTTCCTGAATCTGATCCCGATCTTCGCGGCGATACTTGGAATCATCTTTCTCGGCGAAGCCGTTCGTTGGTTCCACGTCGCCGGCATGCTGGGCATTGCATCGGGAATTCTGTTGACGGCGGGCTTGACCGGCAAGGTGAGCCGACTACCGACCCCGCAAGATCGAGGAAAGGAAAGACCGCGCTAGGCTGCGCCAAGCAGCCAATTCGGCACTGGCTTGCCTCGCGCATGCGCTGCGGAAAACCTATGCGCCGTGCTGGTTATCGCGTCGGAGCGCCGACTGAAAGATCAGCACCCCGCCGATCATCAAAATGGCGGAAAACAGCAAGCCCGGCGGTGCCGCTTCACCTAGGAAGAGGAAAGCGCCAGTCGCGCCGAACACTCCGATCAAGGGACCGCAGAGGCTAAGAAACACCGGCCCGGACAAGTACTGGACGCTAAGCAGCGCCGGGTATTGCAGTGTAAAGAGGACCGTCACCGCGGCGAGGATCGGCAAGGCATCGCCGGACATCAGCCCCGTTGCGCTGTTGTCCAGAAGGGCAGCCACGGGCAGGCAGAGCAGGCCGCCAAGAACGAGCATGAGTGCGGACGCCAGCAGAGGTCCCATTCCTCCAGGCCAGAACCGTGTTCTATATATGTTGTTCACCGCCATGAGCACCGGGTTGCAGATCGCCAGAACTACCCAGCCGGCATCAGCGCCTGACGTAGTGCCGAGCTTGGCCCGTGCAAGGACAACGCCGCCAGCGACGCCGCAAGCCACGGCGAGCAGCTTCACCGGCACCAAACGGTCCATTCTCAGCAGCACGGCAAACGAATAGGTGAGAAGCGTAGGCAGAATGAAGGCGAGCGAGACGACGGTCGCCCCGACATGCGCGACGCTGACGAAATTGATCGCGTTGTAGGCGACCATTAAGCCGCCGGAGACCGCGCTATAGATCAGAACATCTCTGCGCAGGATGACCTTGGCTCTGCCGGAGATGTGCGAAATCCAGGCCAGCACCGCCCCGGACCCGATCATCGCGGCGGCCGTGAACCACAGCATGGGGGCGTTTGCGCTGCCGGCGATCTTGGTCAGCCCAGTCACGCAGGCGAACATCGCACTAGCTGCGAATATCAGGGCGATGGACAGTAAGGCTGGTTTCGCGTCTTGCGCCATCGCGAAGCTCAGCCCCGCGACGGGTTTTCGGGAATTTGGATGGAGCATCCAAAAGCATACGCGACACGCATTCCCTTCGGAGCTGCGCGCTCAACGGGATGACAGTTCAAAGCTCTTTGCTTTCCTGGGGCGAGTTCCTGCGCTCCTTGACCGCAAAGGCAAACCCTTCGCATGCGACCGCAACGGCACAGGCTTTCTCTTTTGGCGCGCCGGCGGCAACTTCTTTGCCTGGGCGGGTCTTAACTCCCGAACCGTTGCCACCGGACGCCCACGCTCCCCGCATGTTCTTGATGAACCCTGTCGCGTGCCGCAGTCAAGGTTGGTAATGTTTTGTTTGACGCATCGAATCGCGCTCGGAAAAAGCCGCGTGCCATCCGGCCAGAGTGTCTCGCCCCGCCCGCCAGTCGAGCGTGTCGGAATAGCGGAAGTCCAGATAGCCCAGTGCGCAGGCGACCGCGACGGTGCCGATATTTGCCTCTTGCCCCAGTTCGCCTGCTTCGGCCTCCAGAACATCGAGGGCTTGCGTGACCTTGTTGATCTGGCCGTCAAGAAACTCGGGCCAGTGATACTGTTCGGGGCCGGCGGTGGCATAGAACCGCGTGAACACGGCGGCATCCATGATCCCGTCGCCGATGGCTTGCAGCCGCAACGCTTTCCACCGGGCCGGGCCGGATTCGGGAAACAGCTTCGTCCCTTTGCTCCGGGCGTCGAGAAACTCCACGATGACCCGGCTGTCGAACAAGGACGACGCGCCGTCCCGGAGCAGGACAGGCACCTTGTCCAACGGATTCTGACGGGTCACCGTTTCGTTCGCAGCGACAGGGGTCAGGCCAAGAAAACGGACCTTCAATTCGCCTGCCTGCCCGGTTTCGTGCGCGACTACGCGGCATTTCCGAACGTAGGGCGAGGTAGGGGAGCCCAGGAGTTCCATCTTTCAATGTCCTTTCACGTCGTCGGGTGATCGTTGCACGGCCCAGGCCCTGGCCGTGCAGCCCGCGGCTCAGAGACCGTTGGTCAGGCCACCATCTACCTTGATGACCGCGCCGGTGATGTAGTTCGCGCCGGGACCGGCCAGGAAGGCGACGGTCGCGCCCATTTCCTCGCCCTTGCCGAGGCGCTTCAGCGAGGTGGGCGCGGCCATCTTGGCCCGCACGTCTTCCAGAGAGACCTGCTGGCGATCCATCTCCATTGCCGCCCGGCTGTCATGCATCTCGGTCATATAGGTGCCGGGCAGCATGCAGTTCACTCGAATCTGATCAGGGCCGAATTCCTGCGCCAGCGATTTCGTCAGCGCAATCATGCCCGCCTTTGCGGCGACATATGGCGATGCGCCGGGAAGGGGCTTCAGCGCCCACATCGAGGAATTGTTGATGATCGAACCGCCGCCACGTTCCCGCATGATCGGAATGACCGCCTGGCAAAACCAGGCCATGGCGCGGACACAGATGTTCCACTGGATCTCCCAGGCATCGTCCCGAACTTCGAGGAACGGCCCGCCACCAGTCGGAACGCCGGCATTGTTGAACAGAATGTCGACGCCGCCGAGTTTCTCCTTCGCAACGGCAACGGTGTTCAGAATGTCTTCCTTCCTGGTGACGTCGCACGGCACGCCGACTGCGTTGACGCCAAGCCTCTTGATCTCCGCAACGCGCTCTTCCAACCGAGAGGCTGATCCACCAACCTCGTGATGCGACTTGCCGGTAAGGTCCGGACGGGATTCGGTCAATCCGCAGGTCACGATACTTGCGCCAAGCGCAGCCATGGCGAGAGCCGATTGATGGCCCATCCCCGACTGACGGGTGCCGCCTGTTACAATGGCGACTTTGCCCTCAAGGCTGCGTTCAAGCTGGATCATGCGTCCTGTCCCTTTGACTTCACTCTATTCAGAAGCGTTGACGATTTGCGCGATCTCAGGCGTTATGCCTGCGGATTGGCCCCCGTCGACCGCAATTGTTTGCCCGTTCACCCAAGAGGCGTCATCCGATGCCAGGAAGTGAATGACTGCCGCCATTTCTTCCGGCTGCGCGATCCGGCCCAATGGAGAGGCCAGGGTATTGAGCCTGTTCAGCCAGCCCATTGCGGTGTGAGTTGTAGACGGGCTGATGGCATTGACGCGAATGCCCTTCCGGCCAAGCTCCAATGCGCCCGATCGTGTGATTGAGACCGTGGCCGCCTTCATCGCAGCATAGGCGCCTGCGCCCGCGGCGACCCGGTTGGCCGAGAGCGAGGCCGTGTTGATGATGGATGCGCCGGGCTTCATCCGATGGGCGGCTTCGCGCATGCCGTAGACCTGGCTCATCAGATTGATGTCGTACTGCTTCTGATATGTTTCCGCCATGGCCTCCAGTATGGACTCGCCAGTTATCACGATCCCCGCGTTGTTGACTGCAATGTCAAGTTGACCAAACGCGTCCACGGCCCGCTGCATCAACGCGCCGACCTGACTTTCGTCACTCACATCGCAGGCATGGTAGACCGCGCCGACCTCTTCGGCTCTCGCTTCATGGTCGCCCAGGTCGCTCATAATGACATGCGCTCCGGCGGCCCGGAACCGCTGGACCGTCGCAAATCCGATCCCGCCGGCGCCGCCGGTAATAACTGCGACCTTGCCTATTAGTGAAAACATGAGGCGGGCATCCTCCTTGCGGTACGAATAAGCCTAGTCGGGCATGCGAAGCTAGGATGAAAACCAAACCTTCCGCCGTCAACTCAGGGGGCTAGTCGATTATCGGCCCTGCCTATAACAGGGCGTTATTCCGACTGGGTGCATCCGAACTTTCTTGCGATGAATTCTGTGCGTTGCGCAAGGATATAATGGGCGCTTATCAGGGGCCGGCAATTTCTCATAGTTGCATTGATTGACCAATAGCCGGACGGCTAACACACTGTGCGCAACGACGATGATTACGGCGTGCATGCGCCGCGTCGCTCTGTCAGCCGATTGACCGACGCTTCCGACGGGAGAGAGAAAAAATGAACAAGCCCACGAATTTTCACGCTGCCGCCTCCGAACTCGAATTCGAAACGCGTGCTTTTGTCAATGGCAAGTATGTCGATGCCGCGTCTGGCAAAACGTTCGACTCGATCAATCCAGCTACTGGCAAGGTCATCACGTCTCTCGCCGCCTGCGGCGAGGAAGACGTCAACCGGGCCGTATCCGCAGCGCGCAATGCATTCGACGCCGGGTCGTGGGCCCATATGGCACCGGCGGACCGCAAGGACGTATTGCTGAAATGGGCCGAAATCATGCAGCGGAATGCAGAGGAACTTGCTCTGCTCGAGGTGCTCGAATCCGGCAAGCCCATCGGTGATGCCCGCGAGGAAGACATCCCCGGGACGATTGCCACTCTGCGCTGGCACGCTGAAGCAACGGACAAGATCTACGATCAAGTCACACCTGCGCCGCATGATGTCGTATCGTTGTATGTGCGCGAGCCGATCGGCGTCGTCGGCGCCGTTATCCCGTGGAACTTCCCGCTCTTCGTCGCAATGTGGAAACTGGGGCCTGCGCTTGCCGGCGGCAACTCGGTTGTCATGAAGCCTGACGAACACACTTCGCTGTCGATGATCCGCATTGCCGAGATGGCCGCCGAAGCAGGCCTTCCCGAAGGCGTTCTGAACGTCGTTCCTGGCCTGGGCCACGAAGCGGGCAAAGCCATCGGCTTGCACAACGACATCGACTGCGTGAGTTTCACCGGCTCCGGCGAGGTTGGCCGTTGCTTCCTTGAATACGCGGCAAAATCCAACATGAAGCGGATCGTGCTCGAATGCGGCGGCAAGAGCCCGGCGATCTTCATGGACGATGCCGACATCTCAAGGGCAGTCGAAAACATCGCGACGGGCATCCTGTTCTGCCAGGGCGAAAACTGCTCGGCCGGATCGCGCCTGATCGTCCATGAGAGCCGGAAGGACGAATTGCTCGATGCGCTACAGCCCGAATTCGCTGGCTGGACGGTCGGTGACCCGCTGAACGAGGACACCAAGATCGGTGCGCTGATCAGCGAGCGGCATCTGCGCAAGGTGACGGGCCTGATCGAGAAGGGCAAATCCGAAGGCGCCAACGTCGTTTTGGGCGGAAACCAGATCTACAGGGACAGCGGCGGTTTCTTTGTCGAGGCGACCATCTTTGACTGTGTCAGGAACGACATGACGATTGCGCAGGAGGAAATCTTTGGCCCGGTTCTTTCGGTGATCACCTTCCGGGACGAAGAGGAAGCCGTGAAAATCGCCAACGAAACCAACTACGGTTTGGCGGCATCGCTTTATACGGAGAATCTTGGCGCGGCGCACCGAGTCGCGAAGGCGATCCGCGCCGGAACGGTCTCGGTCAACTGTTATGGCGAGGGCGACTTTGGCGTGCCGTTTGGCGGCTACAAGGAATCCGGGTTTGGAGGCAAGGACAACGGTCTGGCGGCGCACGATCAATACACCGAACAGAAGGCGATCTGGATCCAACTTTGAGACGCTGGATTGGCACTGTCTGTCCGCGCGCGGACATGACCGCGCGGCCGACAGTTGGATATATGCCCGGCGTTCGGTCCCGTATTGGACATCCAGTTCGTATCACTGCAAGTGATGCTGCAAGATCGGCAACTCAGGGGCCTTGAGACATGAAAGAAGAAAAGAAAGACTCGACGAACCAGAACACTTTTCCGCAACACGGTACCCCATGGGAGGATATCCGGCAGGACCTGCACGAGTTGAAGAAGCTTGATGTCGACTGGATGAACCACCCGTTGCCGGGCTACGTCTACTATTTCGGCGAAGAGATTAAAGACAATCAGCTCGAGGCTTACAACATCTATTCCGCCGAGAATGGCCTGGGCGCCGGCATCGCCTTCTTAAGTCTCGAAAAGATGTTGAACGACATCTACGACTGGGCGCGCGATCTCTACCACGGGCCTGAAACGATGGGCATGACCTTCACGTCCGGAGGCACCGAAAGCCTCTTCGAGGCGATCCGTACGGCGCGCAACCGTTCGCGTGCCCGCGGCACGACCGGCCGCCTCAACCTTGTCATTCCCTACACGGCGCATCCGGCGATCGACAAGGCTGCGCAAATAATGGAAATCGACGTTGTCCGCGTGCCCGTCGATGCCGAATTTCGCGCCGATGTGGATGCCATGGCGGCGGCGATCAACGCCCAGACCTTCCTCATTCTTGGGTCGGCCGTCTGCTATCCTTATGGTGTTTACGATCCCATTGGGAAGCTGGGAGAACTGGCGCTTGAGCGCGACATCTGGTTGCATGTGGATGGCTGCTGGGGAGGCTTTATCAACCCATTCGCCAAACAGCTGGGCTATCCGGTGCCGGAATGGGACCTCGAGGTTCCCGGCGTGATGTCCTTGTCCGCCGATCTGCACAAGTTCGCGTTCTCGACGAAGGGTGCATCGCTGATGTTGCAGCGGTACCAGGAGAACAAGGACAGGTACGAGACTTTCTCGATCAACGACTGGCCATGCGGCACCTACGAGACGCCGGCCTTCCAAGGCTCGTCCGGGGCCGGGTCCATTGCATCGGCTTGGGCGATGATCAGGTTCCTCGCCAACGAAGGCTATCTGAAGACCGCGAAAGCGGCGATGGATGCCACGGTCCAGCTGACCGACGGTGTCAATGCCATCAAGGGTCTGCGTGACGTTCGCGACGGCGCCCCGGTCGAGGGCAACTCGATGGCGTTTCGTTCCATCGATCCAGAGGTTGATATCATGGCTGTTGCCGATGTCCTCGACGCAAATGGCTGGCACTGCAGCCGCATGCGCGAGCCGCGTGCAATCAAGCACTCGGTCACGCCACATCACCTGTCGGGCGTCGAGAAATTCCTGAAGGATGCCGCGGCAGCAGTAGAGAAGGTCCGACGAATGGGACTGAAGGGCGAGTACGACGAGCGGACGTATTGACACGCCGGCATCGCCATTAGCGGCCCGTGACGGAGGTGGGGACTACCATGGTCTGTTGTCAGCGGCCCTGCTCGTGCTGCATTCGGACTTACCGCCCCTCACGCTGCGAATCGACCGCCCCTCCGAAGATCCAGTTGGTGCATTGAAGCAACTCCATCAGAAGGCCACTACTAGCGACTATGCCCACTAACCTTAAGACTTGACAGACTTCGAGCCGGAGAATTATGCTGAAGTTTCTTCAGTTGTTGAAACGGAGCAGGTGATGCTCGAGGCGCATGAGAGTCGGAATAGCAGGACGAATGCGCCATTTGATGAGGATCTCACGGCTCTGACGATGCGGCATACGGCGTTTCGTGGACTCGCGATCGGCACTCGCTGCGCCGAGGGCTTCCGCAGCCTTCGAACCTATCCGGTGACCGACCCAATGGAAATTCTGCCCTAGAGTGCGAAATGAGTGCAATCGAATTTGACGGACGTAATTGTGGGCTGGGCGAAGGGCCGTTGTGGCATCCTGTCAGGCAGCAACTGTTTTGGTTCGATATCCATGCGGGCAAACTTTATAGCCGTTCCGGCGATCAGGCTTATGAGTGGCTGGTGGGGGAGCACGCCTCTGCCGCGGGCTGGGTTGATCGCGATACATTGTTGGTTGCGACCGAAACAGGCCTTTACCGGTACGGATTAAGCGATTGCTCGAAAGTGCTGATTGCGGAACTTGAGGTAGACAACCCCCTGAACAGGGCGAACGACGGACGCGCCGATCCGCACGGTGGGTTTTGGATTGGCACCATGGGGAAACAGGGTGAAGAGAACGCCGGGGCGCTTTATCGGTATTACCGGGGCGAGCTGCGCAAGCTCGTCGAGCCTATGACAACGCCGAACGCGATTTGTTTCGCGCGGTCGGGTGAACTCGCCTACTTCACCGACTCAAATATTGGGATCATCATGCGGCAAGGCCTGGATTGCGACGGCTGGCCGATGGGAGAGCCGAGCGTGTTTCTCGATTTGGGCAAGTCCGGCATTTTTCCGGACGGGGCGGTCATTGACGCGTCAGGGAATATGTGGGTCTCGCATTGGGATGCCGGGCGGGTCGTCTGTTATACGCCAACAGGCGTACAAGTCGAAAGCCATGACCTGCCCGTCAGGAATACAACGTGCCCGGCATTTGGCGGGGCCGGATACTCGACTATCTTCGTCACCACGGCTTGGGGCTGGCGCAAGGGAGAGGATGACGGCAAGACTTTTGCGGTCGACGTGGATGCGGCCGGGCTGCCCGAGTGCAGGGTGGATTTGGGTTGAGCACGCGCAAAAGAATATCTCAGAGGTCAATGCCGGCGATTTTTGGAATGTGCTTGTCGAGCAATGCGCCAATATCTGCAAGATCGCCTTCGAAGAGAAATTCCCTAAGCTCCCGGTGCATCTGAAGCTCTCCGATCCGGTCGCTGTTATAGTGCCAATCGTTGCACATCTGGATCAGCATGTGCGGCTCCAGATTGCTCCAGGTGCGCAACAAGAGCTCCGAACCCGAAATTTCGATGATTTCACGGTGAAACCGGATATCGCAATCGGCGACCCGTATTCCATCATCCGTCCCGGCGAGCATGGCAAGCTCGGCAAGAATGGGATCCAGCGCGTTCAGCCTGCCCGGATCCGCTCTGACCAAAGGAATTGCACGCTGGAAGGCGATGGGTTCCAGCGCCAGCCGGATTTCGCGCAATTCATGTGCCTGGGACTTGGAAAAGGAGCCGACTTGCAGCCCCCGACCGCCCGTTGGCGCAAGCACGCCAACCGATTCGAGCTGCAATAGCGCCTCTCGCACCGGAACCCGGCTGATGTCCATTGCATCGGAGATGCCTTTTTCGGTTAGCCGATCACCCGGCTTTTGCTCACCCGATGCAATCGCGAGAATGATGCGTTCCGCAACTTCCTCGGACATCGTTTTCTTCTTGGGCAGGGGTGTGAAGGCACCATTGCTGATCTCAGAGGTTATCATTCAACTTCCTGCGTTGTTGTCCACAGCATCTTCAATTGAACCATAGTTAAGGTGCTGTGGGATCCGGACGACCGCAATGGCAGGTCTTTAAGACAAAAGACTTTCGTGCAAAAGCCTTGAATTTCTGGATCAATGAAGTATACCGTATACATAAAATAAGACTATCGCACATCCTTCGAGGAATCAAGGTGCAGTATGCACCGCGCGTGGATCACAAGGAAAATGACATGATCCGAAACTTCGTAGGCCGAACATTGATCGTGACCGGGGCGGCGCGTGGAATCGGCCTGGCGCTTGCGAAGCGCCTGCTGAACGAAGGCGCGCGCGTCCATGCCTGTGATATTGATGAAATGGATCCCGCTGATGTGCAGCCGGGCTTGATCTTGCATCGGATCGATGTCTGCGACGAAACGGCGGTTTCCGGCTTCTTTAATGAATTGAAAAGCGCCGGCGAAACCATCGACGGCTTGGTCAACAATGCCGCCATATTGGATGCGACGCCGTTCGATAAGTTGAGTTCCCAGCGTTTCAGGGAGGTTCTGGATGTCAATCTGGAAGGCACCCTGACATTCATCCGCCACGCCGTTCCGGTCCTTAAAGGGGCCGAACGCCCGGTCATCGTCAATGTGGCCTCGATCATGGGGATGTTCGGATCGCGCGCGTCGATACCGTATTCCTCGGCCAAAGGGGCGATCGTGAATCTGACACGCTGCCTGGCCGCGGATTTGTCGCCTCAGGGAATCCTCGTCAACGCCGTGGCGCCGGGGTTCATCGAAACGCGGATGTCGAAACTGCCCGACGGGTCAAGCGAATACGCGACCGAGGATTTCCAGGATGTTTATCTCAAACATGGCCGTCTGCCGATCGGGCGGGTCGGCCAACCAGAGGAGATCGCCGGCCCGATCTGCTTTCTGTTGTCCGCTGATGCCGCCTATGTCACCGGGCAGGTCCTGCTGGTCGATGGCGGCGTGAGCGCGGTATTTTGAGCGCCATGCAGGATCATTCCGAACCCCGCGGCGCGACCGCGGCCAGGCTTGGCCGCATGAATGTGCCTGCGGCGGGTGGCGTTTGCGCCGAGACATTTGAAGGCCGGGCGATTGGTTTGGCTTGCGCGGAGCGAGGCAAGTAGGTCCATTCGGAAATGGGCGGCAAGAACCCCATGATCGTACCGGATTACGCGGATCTCGGCACCGCCGCGGACGCCTGTTTGAACTGCGCGTTCCTTTCAACCGGGCAGCGCTGCACAGCGTCCTCCAGGCTAATCGAGACCGCAGGAATCCACGACGCCTTTGTTGCGGAGATGAACGACCGCGCGGTGGCGCCGAAGGTTGGTGATGCGCTTGATCCGGAAACGCGGATCGGCCCGGTTGTGGATCAGTACCAACTCGATCAGAACATATCCTATGTTCAGCTTGCCAAAGACGAAGGCTGCGCCGTGGCAGGCGGCGAGATTGTCGATGGCCCCGGATTTCTTCAGAGACCGGCCATGAGCGTCGGTGCCACGAACCGAATGCGGACAAGCAGAAAGGAGATTTTCGGACCGTGCGCTAGCATCGTCAAGGAGGCCGATAATGACGATGCCGCGGCCATAGCCAATGATACCGAGTTCGGCCTGTCTGTGGGGCACCCGCACGACCTCGTTGAAACATGCCAACCATTTCCGCCGCCATGCGCAAGTCGGCATGGTCATGGCGAATTTGCCAACGGCGGGTGTCGATTGCCACTTCCCCTGCGGGGGCCGCAAACGTTTGAGCCATGGTCCTGGGGAACAGGGCAGCCATTCCCTTGAGTCCTGTATAATTGTAAAGACCGGCTATGCCGCGTCCTGAAGCGATCGAAGGAAGATTGCGAAAGCGACAAGGCCCAGGCGCAAGGAATTGAACAGGATGCCCGTGGATAAGGCTGCTGATTTTGGATCTTACGACTTCATCATCGTGGGTGCAGGGTCGGCCGGCTGCGTATTGGCAAACCGGCTCAGTGCCGATCCACGTCGTAAGGTGCTCCTCCTGGAGGCCGGTGGGAGCGATCGGCGCCTTTGGGTTCATGTACCGATAGGATATCTTTTCGCAATGGGCGATCCGCGGCTGGACTGGTGCCTGAAGACCGAGCCAGATGCCGGCCTGAACGGGCGGGCGCTGAATTATCCGCGCGGCAAGGTTCTGGGCGGCTGCTCGTCAATCAACGGCATGATCTATATGCGGGGCCAGGCGCGCGACTATGATCTCTGGCGGCAAATGGGCAATCCCGGTTGGGGGTGGGACGATGTCCTGCCTTTTTTCAAACGGTCCGAGCGTCACCACAACGGCGGCGATGCCGAGCACGGGGCCGACGGAGAGCTGTTCGTGGAAGAACAGCGCTTGCACTGGCCGATCCTCGATGCAGTCGCGGAGGCCGCGGTTGAGCTTGGCATCCCGCGGACCGAGGATTTCAACCGCGGCGACAACGAAGGCGTGGGCTATTTCCCGGTGAACCAGCGCGGCGGCCTGCGCTGGAATGCGCGTAAGGCCTTTCTGAACCCGGCGAAACACCGCCCGAACCTGCGGATCGCGACGGAGGCCGAGGTCGCACGGGTGCTATTCGACGGCAAGCGCGCAACCGGCGTCGCCTTCCGGCTGAACGGAACCTATCATCGCGCCAGGGGGAGGGCAGAAACGATCCTTGCGGCGGGGGCGATAGGGACGCCCAAAATCCTGGAGTTATCCGGGATCGGCCGGTCTGAGGTGCTTGCCTCTCATGGCATTGCACTGCGTCATGAACTATACGGCGTGGGCGAAAACCTTGCCGATCACCTGCAAATCCGCACGATCTTTGCCATTCAGGGTGCCCGGACCCTGAATGATCTCTATCGCAGTCCCCTTGCGCGTCTGAAAATGGCGGCCGAATACGCGTTGCGCCGCAGCGGGCCGTTTTCGATGGCGCCAAGCCAGCTTGGCATCTTCACCCGTTCCTCTCCGCAATACGAGACGCCGAACATCGAATATCATGTGCAACCCTTGTCTCTCGACGCTTTTGGGCAGCCTCTGCACGAATTCCCGGCCTTGACAGTGTCGGTCTGCAACCTGCGGCCGCAAAGCCGGGGCAGCACCCACATATGCAGCCCCGATCCGGCGCGCGCACCACAGATCCGGCCCAATTACCTCAGCGACGAGGCCGACCGCCAAGTAGCGGTAGAGAGCATCCGCCATGCCCGCCGCTTGATGGCGACTCGGGCCCTGACCCCGTTCGCCCCGGAAGAGCGCGTGCCGGGGGCCTCGGTCCAGACAGATGAAGACCTGCAGCATGTCGCGGGCGACATCTCCACCACGATCTTCCATCCGGTCGCAACCGCACGCATGGGTACGGGGCCAGGCACCGTGGTTGGCCCCGATCTGACGGTTCACGGCATTGGCGGCCTTTCCGTCGCGGATGCCTCCGTCATGCCGGCGATTCCGTCCGGGAACACCCATGCGCCGGTCACAATGATTGCCGAAAAAGCGGCTGAGATGGTGCTCGCCCGCGGGTATTTTTGACGGCTCGCGCCGGATATGCTGCCATATCTGACACCTTTCGCTCGCGGATGCCCGGTGCGATATGGCACGGCCGCCAGATCTTGCCGCCAAAGAGCCTTGCAAAAAACTTTGGCTTTTTGCGCGGCTTGGCAGACAACTTCCGTTCTTGTGCGCCGTCGGCGACGAAGCAGTGCAGGTCGAGCAGCGCCCTAGTGTTATGATCGTTTTTGGGGATTCTATTTTCCCGTGGAGCATGATCCGAACGCTCCCGGCGAGAGCCGCGCAGTTTTCAATGGGAGCAGAACCGCAATGGCAAAGAGCGGGAGACCCCGGATCGTTCTGAGCAAGGAAGACCGGAAGCGTCTCGAAAAGATCAAGATCGATCCTCAAGCATGTCCAGAGGGCGACAATCATCCTGCACCTCGGCGACGGCCTCAGCCTGTCGCAGACGATGAGGGCCGCCGGCATGTCGAAGCCGACGGTCCGGCGCTGGCGGGACCGCTTCCTCGTCGAGGGTTTCGTCTCCAAGCTCTCGGGGCAGAGGCTCAAGCACGCGATCTTCAACTCGCTCGACGAGTGCATCGCGGCGATCAAGGGCTACATCGAGCACCGCAATGCCAATGACGCCCGGCCGTTCCGCTGGAGCAAGAAGCCGGAAGACCTCGCGGAGGCGTGGAGGAAGGGGCGCCGGAAGCTGCAGGAATCGGCAACGTGAAAAAGAATCAAAACACTAGCTCGCGAAAAGCGTTTCGTTCCGGACCATTATCTCGATCGGCACATGATAGCGGGTTAGTGCGTCCTCGCAAATTTCGACTCCCAGGCCCGGGGCGTCGGGCACATTGATCATACCGTTTTCGTCGGGCGCGATCCGTCTGCGGGTGAGATCGCGGGCGAGTGTGCTTAGCCCGGTGGGATATTCGCAGATCTCATGGACTTCCAGGCCCGCGAAAGGTTGCAGCGATGCCGACAGCGCCAGGTTGGAGGTGAACGTGTGATTGACATAAACGACCCCTTTGGAAACAGCGTGCGCGGCAATCTGTTTTGCCGGGCCCAACCCGCCGATCCGTCCACAGTCGATTTGAATGAACTGGACCCCGCCATACTCGATCAGATGTTCAGCCATATGGCGGTTATGGGCCGCTTCTCCGCCGGCCAGGCCGACCTTTCCGCCCTGGGCCCGCTGCCCAAGCGCGCGATAGGCGGCAAGCGCATGTCCGGCGAAAGGCTCCTCGAACCAGGTAACGCGGTTGCGGTTCATCGCCTCTAGTCGGGCGGCGGCGGCCTCGACATCCTCCACAAAAACTTGGCCGGCATCGACAAGAAGAACCCCGTCCGGGCCCAAGCCTTCGCGCGCGGCATCAAGTTGGGC
This sequence comes from Albidovulum sp. bin36, assembly GCA_002238565.1. Taxonomy (GTDB): domain Bacteria; phylum Pseudomonadota; class Alphaproteobacteria; order Rhodobacterales; family Rhodobacteraceae; genus JAPPFL01. The sequence continues at coordinate 18,956 of MPMP01000030.1, read as the reverse complement.
GATGTCGCCGTCCAGGGTTTCGCCGAAGGGCGCCCACCCGAACTTGGCGGCCCGGAACCCCTGGCAGACAATGTCGCGCGCGCGGGCAAGGGTGATCTCGGGCGTTTCGCCGAACAGCACCGACGCATAGGGCGTTTTGGGATAGGCACGGTCATAGCCGAGCAGTTTCCACGCCGGTTCGCTCCGTGCCTTGCCAAGCAGATCCCACAGCGCCATCTCGATCCCCGACCAGGTATGGGAGGCCTGCAGCAGGTCCATCGAATTATAGGCCACCGCGGCGGCCATGGCGCGGATATCATCGGGGGCGTGCAGATCGCGCCCGATGACCGAGGCCGAAACAGGTTGGCAGGCGGCGTGGGACATTGGCGCGATGAAGGCCGCGACGGAAACCAGCGGCGAGGCTTCGCATTCGCCCCAGCCGGTCAGTCCGCCGGCGTCGATCCGAACGACAAGCGCATCCTGGCTGCCATCCGCGATCAACGCCACTTCGGGCATTGCAAGGTAGTAGAATTCGACCGATTCAATCTTCATGGCACTGTTGGCTCCGGTTTCGTTTCAATCGTTGGAAAGGTGCGGGTCCAACGCTGAAGCGGCCCGCATCCGGGCGCATCAAGACGATGCCAGTCGCGCCAGCGTGGCCGAGTCGTCGGTCATTGAGGCGAGTGCGTCGGTATCCAGATGTAGGCCCAGGCCCGGCTCCTCGGGAATGGCAAGCGCGCCGTCGGCATCCAGTGCCCAGACCGTTGTCGCGATCTTGTCAACATATGGGGAGCCGCCGATATACTCGACGAGATCGGTTGCCGGAAACGCCGCCGCCAGTTGCAGGTCGGCGGCAAGACCAACGGCGGTGTTCCACCCATGACCCACATATTTGACGCCGAACGTATGCGCCATCTGCGCGATCCGGGCCTGTTCGGACAGGCCGCCCACCTTGGTGACATCGGGCTGCACGATGTCGATGGCGCGGTCCTCGAACCAGGGCAGAAAGCTTTGCCAGCGCGTCAGGCATTCGCCAGTGGCGATTGGCACGGGGCTTTGAAGCCTGAGGTCGCGAAAGTCGCTGCGCGCCTCGGGGCGCAGGGCCTCCTCGAACCATGCCACGTCGTAGTCACCGAGCATCCGGGCGGTGCGCAGCGCCCATTTCAGCCCGTTCGGCCACCAGGCGTCGGACGCACCTGCATCCACCATCAGATCGCAGTCCTCGCCGCATCCTTCGCGGGCGGCGCGGATTACAGCCTCGTCCAGGCGATAGTCATCGCGGCGGCCGAACGGCCCCCAACCGATCTTTATCGCCCGGAACCCCTGGGACCGGTAGAACGCCGTCCGCTCGCGCATGAGGTCGGGTTCTTCCATGAGGATCGAGGCGTAGGCGCGCACTTTGGTCCGGTGGCCGCCGCCCAGAAGGCGAAAAACCGGCATCCCGCAGAGCTTTCCGAAAATATCCCAAAGGGCGATGTCGATGCCCGAGATCACATGGGTCAACGTGCCGCCCATGCCCATCCAGAACGTGTTCTGATGCAGTTTTTCGGCGACGCGTCCCGGTTCGTCGGCGCGCTCGTCCAGAACCAGCGGGCGCAGCACGTCAAGACCGGCGCGGACCAGCCGGGCATCGGTGAAAACCGACCCGATGCCGGTTGTTCCGTCTTCGGTTTCCACGACGATCAGTGCATGGATCGAATCCTCGGGCTTGATTTCGTTGCTCCATCCACCCTTGGGCGATTTTCCGTAGAGACCGATACACTCCACGCTGATGATCTTCATGTGGCCCCCTTTGGTGCAGTTGGTGCTGGCCGGCTCGGCTATGTCGATTTAGTGATCGCGACTGGGTTTGGCGCGCCCATTTCAGGCGCCCTTCCCGTTCGGACGGTGCTCGGTCGGAAGAGAGAAGCGGGTGAGCAGATCCAGGTCGATACGGGTGGCATCGGTGGCTTGGGTCGGGTGCTCATCGAGCTGTTTGCCGTCATGCGCGATGGCGAGGATAAGCCGATCCTCGGCCCCTCCGGCCGGTGTACAGGGCCGTCGGACAGGCGACAGGGTCGGTGCGGCGCGGCGGGTGGACATGGAATGTTCAACCATATTGGAGCGCCGACTTGGATATCCGCGCGGCATGGTCCCGGTCCGGGATCGCGTCGAGCAATTTTCGGGTATATTCGTGCTGGGGGTCGTCGAAGACTTCTGCGGTCGGCCCATGCTCCACCGTATCGCCCAAAAGCATGACCTGGACTCTGTCGCATAGATATCGCACCACGCGGAGGTCATGGGAAATGAAGATGAGCGATAGGTCCAGCTTCCCTTGCAGATCGACCAGCAGGGCTAGGACCTGGGCCTGCACCGATACGTCGAGCCCAGATACGATTTCGTCGCAGATCAAGACCCGCGGCTCCAGCATCAGGGCGCGGGCAAGGTTCACGCGCTGGCGCTGACCGCCCGACAATTGGTATGGCAGGCGGCCTGCCATGTCGGCGCTCAGCCCCACCAGCCCGAGCATTTTGGCTACGCGGTCCTTGCGCTCGGGTTTGGGGCAGATGCCGTGGATGGCCAGCGGTTCGGCCAGGGCGGCCCCGATCCGCATCGTCGGGCAAAGCGCGGTGAAGGGATCCTGGAACACGTACTGGACCTGCCGGCGCAGTTCGCGCCATCCCTCTGCGCTGCGCACCGCATTGCCTTCGAACCTGACTTCGCCCCTGGTCGGCTCCTCGATCCCTATAAGAATGCGCGCCAGTGTCGTCTTGCCCGATCCGCTTTCGCCGACCAGCCCCAGGGTTTCGCCGGGATGCAGCTGCGTTTCCACATTCTTGAGCGCGTGGATATCATGCGGCGCCCCTTTGCGCCGTACACGAAAGACCTTGTCGAGTGCGATGGCCTCTAGGATTGGCGCATCCGTCATGTCAAGCCATCCCTGCCGTCTTGCTCAAAGCGGTGACAGGCGACGCGATGAGACGGCCCGGCTTCGGTCCAGCCCGGGCGGGACCGGTCGCACAAGCCGGATATCAGGACCGGACACCGGTCGCGGAACGGCGCTCCGTCCCCGACTGCGCCCAGTTTCGGAGCCTGGCCGGGGATCGGGCGAAGCGGGGTCCTGCGGCTTGACCGCGCTGTCGGGGCCGAACGCAGCAGGCCGCGCGTATAGGGATGGCACGGATCGGCCAGAACCGTATCCACCGGTCCCATTTCGACCGGCTGCCCCGCATACATTACCAAGAGCTCGCCGCCCACTTCGGCGGCAAGGTCCAGATCATGGGTCACAAAGATCAGCGCCACGCCGAGCTTGCTGCGCAAGTCGTGCAGCAGGGTGACGATCTGGGCCTGGATCGACACGTCCAGGTTTGTCGTCGCCTCATCCGCGATCAACAACTCGGGTCCCGCGGAGAGGGCCAGTGCTATGGCAACCCGTTGGCGCATCCCGCCCGACAATTCTGAAGGATAGCTTGTCAAGCGGTGTTCGGGTTCGGGCAGGCCGGCGGTGCCCAGAACCTCGATCGCGCGCGAGCGCGCTTCGTTCCGGCTGCATTTGCGATGGGCGCGCACCACATCCATAATCTGTCGGCCGACCGTCAAGAGCGGGTTAAGCGCCGCGGTCGGATCCTGGAAGATCATCGCGATTTCCGCCCCCCGCAGCGGCCGCCACTGCGCGACGGACAGGTTCAGAAGGCTTTTGCCTTTCCAATCCAGCCGCCCCGCAACCTTGGCTGTTTCCGGCTCGACCCCCAGGATGGACCGGCACAAAAGCGACTTTCCCGATCCGGATTCGCCCGCGATCACCAGGCTTTCGCCGGGTTTGAGCGCGAAGCTCACGCGGTCAACGGCGTGTAGCGGGGCGTGGTTGCTCGGGAAGGAGACCACGAGGTCTTCGATGGCAAGAAGCGGTGCGGTCATGTCTGCGCCGCTCGCTGCCTGAGGCGCTTTGCCCGCAGGTCAAGCCCGTCGCCGATCAGGACAAGCGACAGCGATGTCAGCATGATTGCCAGCCCCGGCAGCAGAGTGAGCCACCACGACGTGGTGATGTAATTCTTGCCTTCCAGCATGATGCCGCCCCAACTCGGGGTCGGCGGCTGCACTCCCATGCCGAGGAATGAGAGTGTCGATTCGAAGACGATCATCGCCGCGGTCTGCATCGCGGCGAGCACGGCCAGGCTTGGCCAAACGCTTGGAAAGACGTGAAAGACCGCGATGCGCAGTCGCGAGGCCCCAATGATCTGGGCGGCCTTTACATAATCCTTGCCACTTTCCTGCAACGCGATGGCACGCACGACCCGCGCCGCGCCGGCCCAACCGGACAGGACCATCAGAACAATCAGAACTGGAACCGACGGGCGGACGGCGCTGGTAATGGCAATCGCCAATAGCACATAGGGAAAGGCAAGCTGGATGTCGATCATCCGGTCGACGATGGGACCGACCCAGCGGGGGCCGATCCCCCGGAGCATCCCCATCAAAGTGCCGAACGTGAGCGAGCCGAGCATTCCGAGCCCGGCAACGATCAGCGAGATCTGCGCGCCATAAAGGATGCGCGACAGCAGGTCGCGCCCGACCGCATCGGTTCCGAACAGATATTCGGCGGATGGCGGCTGACGCACCGACATCAGGTTCGGCGCATATGGATCCGCCGGCGCCAGAAACGGCGCGGCCAGTGTGATCAGAACGATGGCAAGAACCAGGACGCCGCCGAGCGCCAGGCCCGGCCCGATCTCGTGACGCCGGAGATACCCCGTTCGCCGGGCAGGCCGCGGACCGCAACCGGTATCAAGCATCGTCTCATTCATACACCATATCCCGGCAACAACTCGAAGCTTCCGGTACGGGGAAAGGTCTTCACCTCGCGAAAGCCCTCGGCATAATCGTAGCCGGCCTTCAGCCCGCGCGCCTTTGCGTTGGTGAACATCAGGTTCTTCAGCGTCGCTTCCTCGCCGAATAGGGCCTGAAGCCAGTCATTCTGGCTCCGGTGCGACAGCAACATCTCGGTCTTGGTCTCGATGACCGGAGTGATGTCGACATAAACCTCGGGTTCGAAATCGACGCCCGCCGGATTGTCCATATGGAACATATGCGGGATGCGCTTGATATAGGGCAGGGTGGTTTCGACTAGACGAACCGATGCGGGGATACGCGCATCCTCGGCCACTTGACCGGAAATCCGGTGATCGGGATGGTAGTCGGTCGGGCCGTGAATGAACATGACATCCGGGTCCGCCTGGCGGATGGCATCGATGAAGCGGGTCCGCGTCGGGCGGTCGTTCATCAGCCATTCGTCGTCGAAATCCATCCAGATGAGTTCTGCCCCGATCACCGCGCAGGACGCGCGTTGTTCGTCGTGCCGGATGGCGGCGATTTCTTCGCGCGTATGCGTGGGAGAGCCGACATTCCCGTTTGTGGCGACGGCGATAAAGATCTTGTGCCCTGCGGCGGCATAACGCGCCAGGGTGCCGGCGCATTGCAGTTCGATGTCGTCCGGGTGGGCGCCTATGGCAAGTATGTTCATGTTCGCTCCATGCGTATGCGCGGATCGATCCGGGAATAGGCCAGGTCGATCAGCAGATTGACGATAACGAAGATGCTTGCCGTCACGATGGTGATGCCCTGCACAAGCGGGTAATCCCGTGCGTTGAGCGCCACTAGGGCAAGTTCTCCGATGCCGGGAAAGGCAAAGACGACTTCGGCCACGATCACGCCGCCGAGAAGGTATCCGATATCGACCCCGATCACCGTCAAGAGCGGAAGCGAGGCGTTCTTGAGCGCGTAAAAGAAGGTGATCCGCCGCTCCGACAGGCCGAAGGCATGGGCGGTTCGGATATATTCCTCCTTCAGGACCGCGCTCATCGATGACCTGAGGATCCGCACTTGGGTCGGAATGATCGCAAGAGCGACGGCGACCGCTGGCAGCACCAGGCTTGAAACACCGGTGAAACCGCCCGAGGGCAGCCAATCGAGCCGGACCGAAAAGAACAGGACCATCAGGACTCCAGTCCAGAACACCGGCGCCGATTGCCCGATTGTGGCGATCACGGTGGCAAGTACCGACCAGATCGAGTTTGGCCTGAGTGCCGCCAGGCTGCCAAGGATGATGGTAACGCTCAGCGCTAGCCCAAGAGCGCAACCGGCCAGCGCCAGTGTTCGGGGCAGCGCCACAAGCACCAGATCCATCACCGGTTCCTGGAACCGGAACGAGGTGCCCAGATCTCCGCGCACCGCTCCCCACAGAAACCGCGTCAGCTGTTCGAGGATTGTCTGATCGGTGCCGAAGTCCCGGCGATACTGGTCGATAACATCCGGGCTTGCGAAAACCGGGGCGCGCAGGCGGGCCGGATCCCCCGCCGAAAGGCGGAGGACCACGAACACCGTTACTGTGATCGCAGCCACGATGATGAGTGACTGCAATATCCGCAGTATTAGATAGCGCCGCATTTCACGGCCTGTCAGTTGTCAGTGCACATGCACCTGCGCGATGAGTTGTTCGCCCAGAACCGGCGCCCTGCGGAAGCCTTCAACACGGCGGTTGACGATAAACTGCCAGATCTCGTCGGAAAGATAGAGCGTTACCTGGTTGTCCCACAGATACTGGGCGGCGGCAGTCACTGCCTCTTGCCGATTTTCTGCGGTGGCGGCGCGCTGCGCGGCGTGCAGTGCCTCATAGGCCGGGTCGTGGTAGTGGAAAACGGCCTCGCCCGTGCCGCCAATATACAGCCCCAACACAAAATCCGGATCGTTATTGAAGATCGCCAATGTGTTCAGGTTGATGTCATATGTGTTGTAGGAGGTGCGGAAGGCCCCGACCTCCAGCCGCTCGACTTCGACATTGATGCCGATCGCTTGCAAGGACGCGGCGATGATCTGGTCGATTTCGATCTGGTTGGGCACCAGCGTCGAGGTGGACATTCGCAAGGTTACGCCGTCCGGATAGGACGATTCCGCAAGCAGTTTCCGTGCCTTGTCCAGGTCGAACTCGAACCGCGGCTCAAGCTCTTCGTAAAAGGCCGCCGTCGTCGGCAGGGACGAATACCCGACGGGGTTCGCACCCTGCATGATCGATGCCGCGATCCCTTCCCGGTCGATGGCATGGGCAAGTGCCTGACGCACCTTGAGATCCCCCAAGGGCCCGTTGTGCTGATAGATCGCCACGATCTGCGATGGCGGAGTGTCGGTGTTGACATAGAAATCGTCATTGCCGTCGACCCGCGCCAGATCCTCGGGAGAAACCCGCGTCAGGATGTCCACCTGACCCGACAAAAGCGCGTTGATACGTGCCTGCGCGTCTTCGATATAACGGAACGTCACCGAAGCGACATTTGGTGCGCCGCCCCAATAATCCTCGTTTGCTTCCAGCACCACATCGTTGCCTTCGAAGGCCACGAACCTGTAGGGGCCGGTTCCCATCCCGCCGTTCCCGAAATTGTCGGGATTGTCGATGTTCGCCTTGGGCAGGATCTTGATGAAGGCAAGCGACGACAGGATCACGCCGAACGCTTGGGGCGAGATCACTTCGATTTCCGTCGGCGACAGGATCGAGACCGAGATGCCCGGCGTGACAACCATTGATTGGGCAAGCTCGCCCGCACCCAACCGGTCGATGCTTGCTTTCACATCCTCGGCGGTAAGCGGCGTGCCGTCATGGAAGCTGACGCCCTCGCGCAGGGTCAGCCGTACAGTGCGGTCGCTGGTGACTTCCCATTCGGTGGCCAGACCCCCGCCGATCCCGCCTTCGGCGTCGAACGCCAGCAGGGAATCGTGGACCAGAGAGGCCACCTGTTCATCCACCAGGCCAAAGCCTGCAGCGGGATCCCAGTAATTCGAGGTTGGCGGCTCCGCATTGCCATAAACAACGCTCCCGGACGGGCCGGACCCTTGCGCGACGGCGCGCAGCGGCAGCGTTGAATAAAAGGCCAGACCGGTTGTGCCGGCCAAAAAGCCACGTCGGCTTGTGCCGGACATATGGTGCCACGGCCTATTCGAAGTTGTGTGTTCCATGCGATACCCCTGTTCATTGCAGCAGTCTTGTGACTGAAAAAGATAATCGCATACGGTATACCCTACGTCAAGTCTCCGAAATCGATTATGTCAAAAATTTTCGGAAGTGTCCGATGTCAATGGCATTCGGAACCGCTAAAATCCTGGGGGTCAAGCGGCCACCTCGATTTCCTGATCTGTGCTTGCCGCATTGAAGAGCGCGGGATACCAAGACTGGAACCTGGTCCTGAGCGTGCCGTCGAGCACGCGGGTTCTGGTCTGGAGCACGAGGTGCGCTCCGGATCTTGACCATCGCATCTGCTGCCTCTTCGAGAAGCGCTTTCCCACGACCGTGTTGACTGTGGATTCGACGAATGCGGTTGACACCCCTTCCCCGTATCGATGGCGCTCGTCGTAATTCGGGATGGCGTGGGCATTGTTGGCGACGTAGGTCTGGAACTCGCAGGCACCTTTTCGGAACGCCTTGATGTTCTGATACCGGGCTGCGCCAGTTCTCGTAGAAAGCAAAGACGCAGGGATCGCTTGCGTCGACGTGAAAGTCATAGTTCAGGCAGCCGGCTTCCACCTTGGTCGGAGCCACCTGCGCGGTTAGGATCTCTCGCAGTTCCGAGCGGGTTTCCGGCCTAGCGACGACCCTGCCGATAATTTTGCAGCCCGGACATTGGTCAGTTCCTTTTCTGGCTGAGCGCGACCGCGAGTATGATGATGCCGCCGCGTGCGATGAGTTGCTGGCTGAATTCGAGCCCCATAAGGATCAGCCCGTTGTTGATGAGACCGATCATCAAGGCTCCGACAATGGTTCCGATTACGGTTCCGTAGCCGCCGAAGAGGCTGGTCCCGCCCAGGACCGCGGCGGCAATGACGGAAAGTTCGTCTCCTTCGCCCCGCTGGAAGCGCCCCGCGTAGAGCATGCCGGCAAGTGCTGCGGCCATGGATGAAACGACCAGGACCCGGAACTTCACGGAGCGTGTATCAATTCCGGAAAAGCGTGCCGCTGTCTCGTTGCCGCCGGTGGCGAGCACCCGGCGGCCAAAGGTGGTTCGCTTCAGGAAGTAGTGTCCGGCGGCGCCGAGCACCAACATCCAGAACAACAGAACCGGAATCCGACCGAGCGACCCACCCCCGAATAACCAGGAATAGGTGGGATTGATGATCGGGACCGCCGCAGTGTCGCTAATCCACATCGCAACGCCCTTGGCAATTCCCATCATCGCCAAGGTTGTAAGGAAGGACGGAATGCCCACGCGGGTTGTGAGTACGCCGTTGAATACTCCGACTGCGATGCCGGTCGCGATGCCTGCCCCGATCCCGAATACCATTCCCCAGGCGTCAATGGCCATCGCAACCGTGACGGACGTCAACCCCGCAACGGCGCCTACCGACAGGTCGATTTCACCGGAGGCCAGGACGAAAGTCATAGCGATGGCCATGACGGCGATCATCGCGGTCTGGCGGACGATGTTGAGCAAGTTGTTCGGATTCAGGAATCCCTTGTCGTTTAGCGTGATGGCAAAGAAGATGAAAATGATGACAAAACCAATGTAGATGATGTTCTGTCGCCAATTTGCTGTCACGGAGAGCGGGCGTCGGGTCCGGCCGTTTCGTGAATTCCTAATGGACACTGGCTTCACTCCCGAGTTGGAAGGCAGTCTGGATGCGCGCGAGGAGGTTCTGCTCCGCCGCCTTCAGACCTTGCACGGGATCGTCGTCTGCGAATGCGGGACCGTCAAGACTGTCGCGCTCAATAACTCCGGCGAGCCTGCCGCCGCTCATCACGGCGATGCGGTTGCTCGCGACGAGCAATTCGTTCAATTCCGAGGAAATCAACAGGATCGCCTTTCCCCTTTCGGCCAGGTCCCGAATTAGACGAATGACTTCGGACTTGGACCCGATATCAATTCCGGCCGTCGGCTCGTCGAGAATCAGAATCTCCGGTTCGGCCGCCATCCACTTTCCGATCACTACCTTCTGCTGGTTGCCCCCGGAGAGTGTCGATACGGCGTGCTCCTGCGACGCCGCCTTGATGCCGAGATTGTCGATCTGCCGGCTGGCTGCCTCGCGGACAGCCCGCCGGTTCACGATCCATTGATCGGAGACCCGGTCCAAAACGCTGAGCGTCAGGTTGGCCGAAACGGTATGAGGGAGGATGAGGCCCTGAAGGGCGCGTGCTTCCGGGACCAGTGCGATTCCGAATTCAATTGCATGCCTTGGACGGTCAATCGTCGCCGGTTGTCCGTCGATGCGGATCTCTCCGCCCGTCATGGGTTCTATTCCAAACAGAACCTTGGCGAGCGACGACCGGCCGGATCCGAGCAGTCCGGCAATTCCCACCACTTCGCCCCTGCGAACCGTGAGGCTAATCTCCTTTGGCTTTCGGGCCCCGGACACCTTGTCCAGTTCCAGGAGCACGTCCCCGAGGCCCGCCTGCTTCCGCGCCATGTTGGTCAAGCCGCCGGAACGCTTTCCGACGATGTGCTCGATCATCAATTCCATGGACAACTCGGACATTGGGGCGGTGACGATGCGCTTCCCGTCGCGCAGGATGGTTGCCCGGTCGGCGACCCGGACAATCTCGTCCATGCGGTGGGATACGTAGATAATCGCAACGCCCTTGGAACGAAGGCGTCTGAGGAATCCGAACAGCTTCTCGACATCTGAGACGGAAAGCGTTGTCGAAGGCTCGTCCAGTACGAGCACCCGTGCATCCTGGCTGATGGCCTTGACGATTTCCGTCAATTGGCGCTGACCGGCCCCTAGGTCCGCGACTAGGGCTCGGGGGTTGATGTCGACCTCGAGCATCTCGAAGTACTCGGCTGCCTTCCGTTCCCCCATCCGGTCGTCGATGAGTCCGACACGGTTCCTGGCTTCCCGCGTCAGGAACACGTTTTGCGCGACGGTCAGAGTCGGAATCAAACTCATTTCCTGATAGATCATCGCTATGCCGGCGCGTCGGGATGCTTCCGGCGTGTATTCATCCAGAACCTGCCCGAAGACTTCGATGGACCCTTGGTCCGGCACATGTACGCCATTCAGGATCTTGAGGACGGTGGACTTTCCGGCGCCGTTGCCACCGAGGAGGGCGTGAATTTCCCCGGCATTGATCTGGAGGTCGACGTCCTCCAGTGCTTGCACCCCGCCAAAATGCTTGAAAATGCCTCGCATGCTTACGGCATGCGGCGTAGAAGTCATGCCTTCACGCCAACCCACTTTCCCGTTTCTCCTGACTTTAGCAGGGCGTCGGCCACGAGCTCGCACCAGTAGCCATCGACGAAATTCGGCGAGGGCTGGGTGCTGGAGGCGATGGCCTGGAAGAAATCGCGGCACTCGATGATCTTGGTTTCCGAATACCCGATGCCAATTGCAGGGATCGGCCACAGGCCGTCTCCGTAGGGATGCGCAGGGCCGGTGTAGATCGTGCGGAAGCCCCGGGCATCCACAGGATCGTCTGCGAACATGACCTGCAGTTCGTCCCGTCGCTCGTAGTTGAAGTGGATCGAGCCCTTCGTGCCATGAATCTCCAGCGTAATGAAATTGTTCCTTCCATACGCGTTGCGCGTGGCTTCCAGGGATCCGACGGCGCCGTTCTCGAAGCGCAGCAGAGAGATAACCTCGTCTTCCACGTCGACCGGTTCGCGCCGGGCGCTGGCGTTCTTTTCCGACGCCCCGAGCTTGTCCAGGCCTCCTTCCTGCACCGGGCGAGTCTTGATATAGGCCGGCGTCATCGCGTTCACTTCCGAGATTCGTCCTACGAGATAGTGCGCTATGTCGACCACATGCGTGCCGATGTCGCCGACCGCGCCGGACCCGGCGATATCTTTCTGGAACCGCCAGGAGAGGGGACCATCGGGGTCGGCCGACCAGTCCTGGAGATAGGTGCCGCGGAAATTGCGGATCTCGCCGATCCGCCCGTCGTCGATGAAAGTCTTGGCCAGCGCGATGGCCGGGGTGCGTCGATAGTTGAACGCGACCATGTGGATGACTCCGGCTCTCTCAACGGCGTCCAGCATCGATTTCGCTTCCGCGGCGCCTCTAGCCAGCGGTTTTTCGCAGAGAATATGCTTGCCGGCACTCGCTGCGGCAATCGCGATTTCGGCATGCATGTTGTTGGGCGTGCAGATATCGATCACGTCAACATCGTCGCGCGCGATTGTTGCGCGCCAGTCAGTGGAGGCTTCGTCGAAACTGAACCGCTGCCTGGCGTCTTCCGCCATCTCGTCCGTGATGTCGACGATGACCCGTTTGCGCGGGATGGCTGGCGCAGGCCAGAAGAACATGGGCATGGCGGCATATGCCAGCGCATGCGCCTTGCCCATGAATCCGCCTCCGATCATCGCGACATTGACTTCCTTGCTCATGCTAGTTGCTCCGGGCTTGTGCTTTCGACAGGGTGTACTGCTGTGTTCCACTGCTGGCGCGAGGGGAACGGCCGTTGGGAACGGGACCGGCGCGCATGGCAACCGGTCCCGAGCCGCGTCAGTTCATGCTCTTCCGGATGTTCTCCGTGGCTTCCGAGTGATAGACGGCCTGCCAACTCTCAAGCAGCGTTTCCTTGGTCACGGGCAGCGCCGGCAGGGCGACGAACGGAGGTGCCTCCTTGCCCAGAAGTCCGTAACCGGCCAGTATCGCCTCGGCCACGCCCTGGTCGAATGGCCGCTGTGCTCCAAGGCCCTTCACGAACCCGCCCTGCGCCATGTTGATGGCGACGTTCTCGCCCAGGTCGATAGTCGTAATCACGAGGTCGTCGCGGCCCGAAACGCGCGCAGCGGAAATCACGCCTTCCGCAGGCACGTCCCACACTGCCCAGATTCCGTCGATACCCGGGTTCGATGTCAGCATCGCCGAGGCGGCCTTTTCGGCATCGCCGGTGAAGTCCGGCCCGCCAATGCCCTGCTCGGCGACAATTTCGATTCCCGGATAGTCACTCTCGATGGTTGCCTTGAAAGCATCGTATCGCTGGCGGGTCACGAAGAAATCTGCGGCGTGGAAGACAAGGCCCACCTGGCCTTCGCCATTTAGCGCCTTTGCCATGAGATGGGCGGCCGCTACGCCGTTTCCATAGTTGTCCGCCGAGACGGAAGCGATGTAGTCCTCGCCCGCGACAAATCCCCTGGGCACGTTGTCCATGAAGACGAGTTTCGTTCCGGCCTCCGCAGCGGACCGGTAGGCTGCGGCGGTTGCGGACGGGTCCGTCGGGATTGACACAATGATGCTCGGGTTTTGAGCCATGATAGTTTCGATATCGGAGACTTGCTTCTCCGGCTTGAAACCGGCATCGGTCACGGCGATAACCTCAATGCCCATCTTCCCGAATTGTTCTGTCAACCCGGAGATCTGGGCCTGGCTCCAGTCGTTGCCGCCGTAGTGCATCACGATTGCGGCTGTTGCATTCATGGCCCTGATGGAGTCAAGCTCCGCATCCGTCAGCATGAGATCGCCCGCCGAACTCGGATCTTCCCCATTCGGCCCCTTGGAGAGTACGGTGCCTTGCAGGGCCGCCAGGGCGGAATCCGGATCGGCCGACGCCGGCAGGCAGAACGGCGCGATGGAAATCGCGGCGGCGGCCATCGTCGTTGCTATGGTTTGAAGTGGTTTCATTCTCGGTTTCTCCTTTGGATCGCGGGCGAGTGCCCGCTCGCTGTTCGCGGCGCTCAGTTCCGGTCCAGATAGGACTTGCTCAGCTCCGCCCCTTTGCGCGGATCGTCCCACGCGTCGAGTTCGACGGTAATCCAGCCGTCGAATCCGATGTCCCGGATCGCTCTCAGAATTGGAGCGCTGTCAAGATCACCCCGATCTAGCGGCGTGAATGCGAACGGTTCCTTCTGCCAGCCCTTGAGGTGGATGTAGGTGATGCGGTCGGCATGTTCGCGAATTATCGCGGCCGGGTCGCCGCCCGCCGCCGCCAGGTGCGCCGTGTCCGGGCAAAAGTTGATCGAAGTCTCGGATAGGATTCGGCGAACGTCGCTCGGGCCTTCTATTATGGTCGTGAGGTGAGGGTGGTAGTGCGCCGACAGGCCTCGCTCGCGGGCAATCGAGACAACCGCCTCCAGCGCTTCCGCAAGCCTTGCGCAATCGTCCTCTTGCGTTCCCCCGCGGCGCTTCGCGCCGCCTCCGACGACTAGATGGGGCGCGCCCAGCTCCGCGATGCGATCCGCTGCACGCCGAATCCGACCGAGTTCCTCGTCGAGGATCTCCCGGAATATGAAATTCGCGCCGGAGTAGGCAGCGATCAACGACAGGCCGGCCTGGTCGAGGAGACGTTGAAACTCGGCTGCGCTGAAGTCGAGGAGATTGCCATCAAAGAGTTCGACGCCTTGGTAGCCTGCGGCTGCGATGTCGGTAAGCGCGGCTTCCATGCTGCCAAAGGTGCGGTAGGTCAGTTCGGAGATGGATGTCACGCCAACCGCGTTGCCGCCGAGAGGTCCCCAACAGTTCGCCTGATAGCCTAGTTTCCAGCCTTCCATTCTGACTCTCCCCACTCTCAGGTTCCTGCGCACCGTGGACGCGAATCACGCCTTGTATTGACGACGATGAATCGCCTTTAAAACAGCGAGCTTATGCTGTAATACAGCATTAATCAAGGTATGGGTGCAGCCCGGGTGTAGCCCAATTTGTTGTCAGGCAACGATTGCCTGCCTCGCGTGCCAGTCGAGGAAGTCGGGCAGCCTGAAGTTTGTGACGCAGCTTTTGAGCGCCGGCATTGCGTTGGGGCGCCTGTCTCCGACCAGCGGGTGCCGGGACGCTTCAGCCGGAGCCCGTACCGCTTGCAGCCACTTTCCACGACCCCCGATCCAATCTGCATGCCCTGGTCGCGGTATTGGTTGTAGCGCATCCGTTCGATTTTGTTCCGATAGTAGCGGCAGCACGCCTCCACTTGTTTGCACCTGCCGCTGAAGGGCTCGAGCTCCCGGATCACCTTGGCGGCCCGGCCCGCCTCGAGGTCCGCCTTGTCCGGAAAAATCGTCTTCGCCGCATCGCCGGCGTATTCGAGGGCACGGAACATATCGAGCGCGAAGGCGACCTTCCCGCCCCCGAACAACTCCTCGCAGGTGTTCCGCATCCATTCTGCGACGTCCGAGATGACGACTAGGCCTTCGGCGCCTCGCGGTCGAGGCGCATGGCGAAATCGGAGGGATCCCGGCTTCCCGCCGCCGCCGCGCCGTCGATGAGACAACTGGACATCTCGCCGCCCTTGTCCTTCAGTGCCGCGCCGGTCTCCGGGTCCCGCCCCTCGGCAGTGTAGATGATCGCCAGCTTGGCTTCCCGGGTCTTCGCGCTTCCGTCCTTCTGCTTGCCGGCAATGCCTTCGACATCGTCCTTTCGCATCGGCACCCCGGTCCCGTCGACGGCAGGATGCATCCGTGATTCCCGGGGGCTTCCACGACCTCCTCCTGTTCGAACCGGAGAACTTCCTCGCCAAGCGCCAGGGACCAGCGCTGCAGCGAGCTTGAGAATGCGGTTACCCCGGCAAGGTTCGCGATGTGGCGGCTCGCCGCATCGAAGCTCATCATCGGCGTCGTCTCAGCCATGACGCTCAACAACCCGGCGTAAGCGTGTCACCTTCCAGGCCAAGTTCACGGTCAAGCGGAAAGAAGCCATTGCCGCACGATCGGCAATAATAATAGCTGCGCTCGACCTCGACCCGGCCAAGCCGGGTGAGCAAGGCTTTTTTCTTCCTCGCCTGGCGCCGGCACATAAGCTTGCCGCAGCTCGCGCATTCCGGCGGTGGCAGAGCCTCGTCAAGCTGTTCTAACAGCATCTTCAGCGCCGTCGCGCCGCCGCAAAGAGAACTGTCGTGGAGCACACGCTCCACGCTGTTCAGGTCCGGAGCACCCGACGCGAAGTCCGCCGCCAGCTTCGAAAGTTGCGGGCCGAACTCCGCCTGCACAGCACCGAGCGATGCCGGAAGCGGTCCGCCGACCGGTCCGAAGCCCGCCAGAGGCAACTCGCCCTCCGTGATGTCGCAGCTCCGCACCTCGCCGCCTTCCAGCCAGTAGCGGGTGTATCCGCCCTCGTGCGGGTGATGTACCTCCGCGCCTTCCTCCCCCAAGCCTTCCAGATACGCCACCGTGTTTGGATGTCTGTGCCCGCGATTCCCTTTGACCTTCGCCATCATCAGCGCTCCCTGCCTCGTTGCCTCTGCAAGCGCGCCACCCGCCGGTTCTCCCGGCCGTATTCGGACATGCAGCAAAGCCAGCGTAGCAAATGCGAATCGCAATCGTCAATCAAAAAGGGCTACACCTACTTACGGCGGCTCGGTTGCAAACATTGATCCCGGAGGTAAACATTTTGTTGGATCGAGACATGGGAGCAGGACATGAACGACTTCAAGGGGCGGCATTTCGAAAGCGAGATAGTGCTTTGGGCGGTGCGCTGGTACTGCCGGTATGGCATCAGCTACCGTGACCTTGAGGAGATGATGGCGGAACGTGGCATCCGTGTGGATCACGGCACGATCTATCGCCGGGTGCAGAAATACGCACCTGCAATCGAAAAACGAATGCGTTGGCAGTGGCGACGCCCCCGATCAGACAGTTGGCGGGTGGACGAGACCTATATCAAGATGCGTGGGAAATGGGCGTATCTTCACCGGGCGGTCGATAAATTTGGTGACAGGATTGATTTCTACCTGTCTGCGGCACGCAATGCAAAGGCGGCGAAACGCTTCCTTGGCAAGGCATTGAAGGAAGGACTTGAGAGATTGGGAGCGACCACTGGTGATCAACACGGACAAGGCCCCGAACCCATGCTGTCGCCCCGGCCGAACAGAAGGCCGAAAACAAGTGCCCGGGCGACGTGCAGCATCGTCAGGTCAAGTATCTCGACAACATCGTGGAGGCCGACCACGGGAAGCTAAACAGCTGATCCGACCGGTGCGCGGGTTCAAGACGTTAAAATCAGCTTACGCCGCGATCAAAGGTTTCGAAGTGATGCATGCCCTGCGCAAAGGTCAATCCCGCAGCTTCAACCTGACCGGTGACATCAAAGATGAAGTCCGCATGATTGAACGCGCCTTCGGATTGGGCCAATGCTCCCTGACCGAGGCGATGACCATGCTCGAAGACCGTCTGGCAGCATGAAAAAATGGAATAATTCTGGCTTTTTCAACCTCAGACCAAATTTGCAACAGAGCCGCAAGCACTACAATCAGGTCCGACCCCACGGCGCCCTGAGCTATCGGCAACCAGCACCCGCAAGCATCGTCCCGATGGACCAAATCGTGCCTATGAGCTAACAATCAGATCGGATCGATCATTGGGGGCCGATCAGGGTATCTCTGCGGGCTCGTTGAACGCGCTCAAATTGGAGAACTGCACCTTGATCGCAGTTTTTACGGTCGTTTGAGCGGGGCCGGGGCGTAGGATGCGGTGTTGCATATGACGAAGGCAATCGCTTCAAATGCCCTGCAGCGAAAAGCGTGCGATGTTGGTATTTGGTTGGCTCGCAATGGCAAATGCGTTTCATCGTTGCCCTTGAGCGCCCAAAGGTGTCGGCGCCACGCTTTCAAGTGGTCGATGGATCTTGGTTTTACCTTGTAAAGCTTCCATCATATGGAATAAATGCAAGGTATAATCGAGCGAAGTCATAGAAAATCGGTTGAAGACGCATTGGAGAGCCAGGCGGGCGTTGTCCTGCTTGGGCCAAGGCAGGTCGGCAAAACGACGCTTGCTCAGGACATCGCAGAAAGCCGTGACGCGGTCTATCTCGACATGGAGCGGGCCGCCGATCGCCAGGTTCTGGAAGAACCGGACCTCTATCTCGATGAACAGGCAGATCGGCTTGTGGTGATCGACGAGGTCCAGCTGCTGCCAAATCTGTTCAAAGCCTTGCGCGGACAAATCGACCGTCGGCGCAGGCAGGGGCATCGGTTCGGGCAATTTCTATTGTTGGGATCAGCGTCGAACACGCTCTTGCATCAAAGTGCGGAATCGCTGGCTGGTCGGGTCAGCTACCACGAGCTGACCCTTTCACGCTGCCGGAAATCGGTGCGGATGCGATGTCCGCCCTCTGGTTGCGCGGAGGTTTTCCAAACAGTTATCTTGCGAAGTCGGATCGGGCCAGTCGCACATGACGGGAAGAATTCACCCGGACCTATCTGGAGCGCGACATCCCTTCGTTCGGGCTGCGCATCCCAGCCGAAACGCTGCGCCGGTTCTGGACCATGCTTGCCCATGAGCAAGGGGGGATCCTGAACGCGGCCAAACTCGCCGGCAATCTCGGCGTCTCGGGGCAAAGCGTCGCCCGATATCTCGATCTGCTGGCTGATCTGATGTTGGTGCGACGATTGCCGCCCTAGCATTCGAACGCAGGCAAGCGATTGGTCAAATCGCCCAAGGTCTATATCCGCGATCCCGGGCTAACCCACGCGCTACTCGGGATTGAGACACAAGAAGACCTGTTAGGACATCCGGTTGTTGGCGGAAGCTGGGAAGGGTTTTGCATCGAGAACCTGATCGCTGCCGCGCCGCGTGGCACCGAGGCAAGCTTTTGCCGCTCTTCGGCCGGAGCAGAGATCGATCTCGTCTTGAAACTTCCCCGAGGCCAGATTTGGGGCATCGAGATCAAGCGGACGACATCGCCAAAAGTCACGCGCGGGTTCCATATTGCTGCTGAAGAGCTGGATGTATCGGAGCGGATTCTCGTTTATGCGGACGAAAAGGATGTGCCTGGTCAAGGCGGTGTCCGAGCAATGCCTTTGATAGGCGCATTGGCGCGGTTGTCTTCGGAATAAGTCTGGCGCGAAGCCACGTAATGACCGTTTCTCACCAACTAAGAAATCGTTTCAGTTGGGCTGAAACGAAAACCTCTGGAGCCTCCATTTGGGGGCGGTTTCAATCGAATAATCGTTTCAAATTGATGGTCAAGTACAGAAAGCGTTCGGTCGAGCGGTGACGAGCTGTTTTCGTTGTCTGCCTGACTTTCTTTCCTGACTGCCGCCGACACCCTGGCCGCTGCCGTGAACCGTTGCCCGGAGTTTGCGCCCGCGCTGAATGCGC